>CANHGF010000144.1 GCA_947460065.1 Comamonadaceae bacterium | reverse complement strand
CCCAGGGCCGGTGAGACCCTCTGCTATACTTTGCGCCCTTGGCCCGGTAGCTCAGTCGGTAGAGCAGAGGACTGAAAATCCTTGTGTCGGTGGTTCGATTCCGCCCCAGGCCACCAATTTGACACCGCAGCGTCGCAAGGCTCTGCGGTGTTTTTACTGGCGGGGTCTGCCAAGCCGCGCGGTCACAGCCGCCGTATTTGGTAAACACGGCCTTGACCTGATCGTCGGTGGCGAACTCGCCAGCATCTGCGTGCTGGGTGTCCCCGTGGATGTCACGAACATGGTCTGAATCTGACGAGCTTGTGTTTCAATTCGCCCTATCGTGATAGCCGCGCTTCAATCCAGTCATGAAAAGAACCCTATCCCTTCAAACCTTGATGTTGGTCGCAGCGCTTGCGCTGACCGGCTGTGCCGCCACCAACTATGGCGACGAGCAGCTCAAGCTGCGCATGGCCACGGTCGGCAAGGACATCATGTGGGTGCCGTCCAAGGTCGATATCGTGCACAAGATGCTCGATGCCGCCCAGGTGCGGTCCGACGACATTGTTTATGACCTCGGCTCGGGTGACGGCATCATTGCGATCGAGGCCGCCAAGCGGCACGGCGTGCGCGCGGTGGGTATTGAGTACAACGGCGACCTGGTGGCGCTGGCGCGAAGAAATGCCCAGCGGGCCGGCCTGCAAGAGCGGGTCAGCTTCAAGCAGGGCGATGTCTTCGTCGAGGACTTTTCCGAGGCAACGGTCGTCACCCTCTATATGGGCGAGAGCATCAATGCCCGCTTGATGCCCAAGCTGCTCAAGATGCGCCCGGGCACGCGGGTGGTCTCCAACACCTTCCGCATAGAGTCCTGGGTTCCCGATCAAGAGCTCCAGAGCGCCTCGGGCGATGTGGCTTTTCTCTGGACGGTTCCGGCGCCGGTCGAGGGCCGCTGGGACTTGAGCGGCATTGCAGGCGCTAGAGTCGTCACGCTGGATATCAGCCAGAAGAAGCAGTTCTTCAATGCCAGCATCGACTTCGACGGCAAGCGGGTGGCGCGTATCGACGATGGACAGCTGGCCGGCACGCAGATGAGCCTTGAATTCACTCATGCCAACAAGAGATACAGCCTGCGCGGCCAGGTACAGGGCTCGCGCTTTTCAGGGCGCCTCAACGACGATCCTGGCCAGCCGGTCAGTGGCGTGCTGCGCCCTTAAATGGCGACAGCACCGCGCGGCTAAAACAGCCCGACGATGCGCCCGTCTTCGTCAACGTCGATGTTGGAGGCTGCCGGCTGCGCCGGCAGGCCCGGCATGGTCATGATCTCGCCGCAGACCAGCACTACGAATTCGGCACCGGCGGCCAGCCGCACCTCGCGCACATCAATTTCATGGCCCTCGATCGCGCCCAGCTGCTTGGGGTCAGTCCCCCAGGAATAGGGCGTCTTGGCAATGCACACCGGCAGGTGGCCATAGCCCTGGTCCTGCAGTTTCTGCAACTGCGCGCGCACCTTGGAGCCAGCCGCCAGGCCTTTGGCGCGGTAGACCCTCCTGGCCACCGTCTCGGCCTTGTCCCACAAGGATGCCTCATCGGGATAAAGATAAGCCGGCTTGGGGTTGGGGCCGGTGGACTGGGCCACCACGGCGCGCGCGAGTTC
This sequence comes from Comamonadaceae bacterium, assembly GCA_947460065.1. GTDB lineage: Bacteria > Pseudomonadota > Gammaproteobacteria > Burkholderiales > Burkholderiaceae_C > Polaromonas. The sequence goes on along the minus strand of CANHGF010000144.1, from coordinate 4,930 downwards.
CTCGGCGCCGGCGCCGCCCTCGGCCCAGTGCCGGGCCAGCACCATCGTCACGCCAGTGGCGCTTACCCGCTCGCGCACCATGGCCACTTCGGCCTCGGTGTCGTGCACAAAATGGTTGAGTGCCACCACACAGGGCAGGCCATAGACCTGACTCACGTTTTCGATGTGGCGCTCCAGCGAGGCGATGCCCGCCGCCAGGCGCGGCAGGTCTTCCCGTGACAGCTGTTTGACGTCGGCCCCGCCTTGGTATTTGAGGGCCCGCACGCTGGCCACGATCACCGCCGCTGAGGGCCACAGACCTGACTTGCGGCATTTGATGTCGAGAAACTTTTCGCCCCCAAGGTCGGCCCCAAAGCCCGCTTCGGTCACCACCCAGTCGGCCAGCTTGAGCGCGCTGCGGGTGGCCATGACCGAGTTGCAGCCATGGGCGATGTTGGCAAATGGCCCGCCGTGGATGAAGGCCGGGTTGTGCTCCAGGGTTTGCACCAGATTGGGCGCGATCGCATCGCGCAGCAGCGCGGCCATCGCGCCGGTCGCTTGCAGGTCGGCGGCGGTAATCGGCTTGCCCTCCAGCGAGGTGGCCACCACGATGCGCGCCAGCCGCGCCTTCAGATCGGCCATGCTGGTGGCCAGGCACAGGATGGCCATCACCTCAGAGGCCACCACAATGTCAAAGCCATCCTGGCGCACATAGCCGTTGCCCGGCCCGCCCATGCCGACCACGATCTCGCGCAGTGCCCGGTCGTTCATGTCGACCACCCGCTTCCAGCTGATGCGCCGTGCGTCGATGCGCAGCGCATTGCCATGGTGAATGTGGTTGTCGATCAATGCCGCCAGCAGGTTGTGCGCCAGTGCAATGGCCTGAAAGTCGCCGGTGAAATGCAGGTTGATGTCTTCCATCGGCACCACCTGAGCGCGCCCGCCGCCAGCGGCTCCGCCCTTCATGCCAAAAACCGGGCCCAGGGAAGGCTCGCGCAGGCAGACGATGGCGCGCTCACCGATGCGGTTGAGCGCATCACCGAGCCCCACTGTGGTGGTGGTCTTGCCCTCGCCGGCCGGTGTGGGGTTGATGCCGGTCACCAGCACCAGTCGGCCATTGGGTCGGTCCTCTAGCGTGCGCAGGTGGGGCAGGCTGATCTTGGCCTTGTGCTGACCATAAGGCACCAGGGCCTGGGCCGGCAGCCCCGCCTTGTGCGCAATGTCGGTGATGGGTAGCAAAGGGGTGGATTGGGCAATTTCTATATCGCTGGGCATGGGCATGTCTCCGAATTCAGCCTAGATCATGCCGCATCTGCAGCCCTTGCGTCGGGTTTTGCGGCCCTTGACCGACTTGTGGGGGCAGTGTTCTCCCGGGCCATCGTGTCGAATGGACTTGGTTAACATCGCCGGGCGCACCCTGCAGGCCACCCTGTAGGGTCGGTTTTGGGCAGACCACGAATCAGGAGACAAAAATATGATCGGGCGACAGATCCCCCTTCCTAGCCGCCGCGACGCGCTGTTTGCATTGGCTGGCAGCTTGCCGTTTGCGCTGGCTGCACAGACCGGCGGCTTCCCCCAAAAACCGGTGCGCATCGTGGTGCCTTACCCCACCGGCGGCTCCAACGATGTAATCGCCCGCCTGTTGGCCCAGCAGTTGCAGGAGCAGTGGGGCCAGGCCGTGGTGGTCGACAACAAGCCCGGGGCGGCCGGCAACATCGGGGCGTCTGAGGTGGCCAAGGCTGCGCCTGACGGCCACACCCTGCTCCTGACCAACATCAACATTACCTCGATGAATCCGGCGCTGATCGCCAACATGCCCTTTGATCCGCAAAAAGACTTTGCGCCGATCTCCTTGCTGGGCACCACCACGCTGGCGCTGGTGGTGCATCCGAGCGTGCCCGCCAACACGGTGATCGACCTGGTGAATCTGGCGCAAAAAGAGCCGGGCCGCCTCAACTATGCGTCCAGCGGCAACGGCAGTCCGCAGCACATGTCGGCCGAGATGTTCAAGGCCATGACCCGCACCCAGATCACCCATGTGCCTTACCGGGGCGCCGCGCCTGCGGTCAATGATCTGCTGGCCGGCCAGGTGCAGGTTTCGGTGGGCGTGGTCAATCAGCTCATCCCGCACATCCGCTCGGGTCGGGTGCGCGCCCTAGGCGTGACCAGCCGTAAGCGCCTGGCGCAGCTACCCGACGTGCCCACCCTTGATGAGTCGGGTGTGCGCGGCTATGAAAGCGAAATCTGGCTGGGCCTGGCCGCGCCAGCGGCCACGCCAGCGGCCCTGATCGAGCAGCTCAATCAGGCGGTGCGCAAGGCCTTGTCCGGCCCCGAGATCGCCACCCGGCTGCAGGGGCAGGGCATCGATGTGCTGCTGAGCACGCCAGCGCAGATGCGTCAGCGCGCCCTGGACGACCTCAAGCGCTGGGGCGAGATCATCCGAAGCGCCGGCATTAAATTGGAGTGAGACCTTGAGCACATCCGAAGCCGCCGGCCCACGCCGTGACGTGCCCCAGCCCTCCCAGCCCAGCGGCGCGGTTTGGGGCAGCGATGTCATCGCCGACCTGCTGCGCGAGCTGGGCATCCCCTATGTGCTGCTCAACCCCGGTGCCAGTTTTCGCGGCCTGCATGACAGCCTGGTCAACCACCTGGGCAATGAGAAGCCGCAAATGCTCATCGTGTTGCATGAAGAGCATGCGGTGGCGATTGCTCATGGCTACACCAAGGTCACCGGGCAGATGCTGGCGGCGGTGTTGCACAGCAATGTCGGATTGATGCACGGCAGCATGGCGATCTTTGATGCCTGGGCCGACCGGGTTCCTGTGCTTGTGCTCGGCGCGACCGGGCCAGTCGATGCCGCCAAGCGCAGGCCCTGGATAGACTGGCTGCATACCGCGCAAGACCAGGCTGCTTTGGTGCGGCACTTCATCAAGTGGGACGCGCAGCCGGTCTCGCCTGCCGCCGCGCAGGAGGCCTTGCTGCGGGCTTGGCGCACTGCCGATACCGCGCCCAAGGGGCCGGTCTATGTTTGCCTGGACGCGAGCCTGCAGGAGATGCAGTTGCCTGCGCCCATGCCCACCCCCGATGTGCAGCGCTACCGGCCGCCACGGCCACCCTTGCCGGCTACCGAAGACGTGCAGCGCGCTGTGCACGCGCTGGTCTCGGCTCAGCAGCCCCTCATTCTTGCGGGCCGTGTGTCGCGTTCGCAGGAAGGCTGGCAGGCGCGGGTGGCCTTGGCCGAAAAGCTCGGCGCTCGGGTGCTGACCGACCTCAAGGTGGGCGCTGCCTTCCCCACCCGTCATCCGCTGCACACCGGCCCTGCAGGCTTTTTCCTCACGCCGCCGGTGGCGCATGCCCTGCGCAGCGCCGAGGTCGTGCACTCGCTGGACTGGCTGGATCTGGCCGGCACGCTCAAGCAGGCCTGGCCCGATCAGCCTGTTCCCGCGCAGGTGATCTCGGTCTCGATGGACCATCAACTGCACAACGGCTGGAGCATGGACCACCAAGGGCTGCCGCCGGCCGACATCTTCATGGCCTGCGAGCCCGAAGAGGCGGTCGACGCCCTGCTGGCCGCACTGGCCGATCGGCAAGCCCCGCCGCTGCCGCCAGCGCCGGAGCTTGCGGCCTTGCCCAGCCCCGAGCCGCAGGACGAACTGGCGGTGGCCACCGTGGCAGCAGTCTTGCGCCAGCACGTCAGTTCGCAAGAGGTCTGCCTGCTGCGCCTGCCCCTGAGTTGGGGCGGTGAGATGTGGGACTTTGAAGGGCCGATGGACTTTCTCGGCTACGACGGCGGCGCCGGCATAGGCTCGGGCCCCGGCATGGTGGTCGGCGGCGCGCTGGCACTCAAGGGCGGCCCGCGCCTGCCCGTAGCGGTCATCGGTGATGGCGACTACCTGATGGGCGTGACTGCCTTTTGGACCGCCGCCCATGCGCGCCTTCCGCTGCTGGTCATCGTAGTCAACAACCGGTCTTACTTCAACGACGAGCTGCACCAGGAGCGGGTGGCGCGCGAACGCGGCCGTCCGGTGGAAAACCGCTGGATAGGCCAGCGCATCGACGACCCCGCCCCCGACCTGGCCCGCATGGCCCAGGCTCAGGGGCTGGTGGGGCTGGGGCCGGTGCGCAGCGCCGGCGAACTCCAGCAGGCGCTGGCGCAGGCCCTGCCACTGGTGCGCGGTGGGCAGGCTGTGGTGATCGACGCCCATGTGCGGCCCGGTTATGTGCCGGCCATGAGCCAAGTCATGACCCGCTCACAGCGCTGAGGTGGGCGGCCTGTTGGCTCCTGAGTCTTGCCACAGGTCACCCCGCCGCCCAAATCCTGGCGCGGGGCCCGCGGCCAAAGGCGCGTCCCTCAAGGCTTCTTCAAGCCCACGCCCTTGTTCACGAACTGATAGGTGGCGACCTTGCTCAGGTCAACCTCGCCGGCCTTGTACAGGCCGGCCTTGACCATCTGTTCGTAGAAGTCTTTGACGCGGGCCGGATTCATGGCGCCGATGCCGCTTTTTAGCGCCTCGCCCGATTCCACAATGCCCTGGGACTTCATCAGCGCGACTGAAGCCTCCATTTCGGCCACGGTCATCTCGGGGTTGTCCTTCATCATCAGGGCTGCTGCGGCCTTGCGGTCACCGCTGAGGTAATTGGCCCAGCCCACGGCCGAGGCATCCACAAAGCGTTGCACCATATCGGGCTTGGTGCGCACCAGTTCGCTGCGTGTTTCTATCAGGGTGGAATAGGTGGAAAAGCCGTGGTCGGCCAGCAGGTGCACCACCGGTTTGAACTTGCCCTGGTTCTCTACATAGATGGGCTCGGCCACCGAATAGGCCTGTTGGATGGCCTTGGGGTTGGCCAGGAAGGGCCCGAGGTTGTAGTTGTAGGGCTTGAGCGCTTCGTCCTTGAAGCCGTGCGTGACCTTGAGCCATTGCCACCAGCTGAACTGACCGTCCTTGGCGAT
>CANHGF010000143.1 GCA_947460065.1 Comamonadaceae bacterium | reverse complement strand
GCAGCTGCCCTCGGCCCCTGAAATGATGCCGGCCGAAGTAGCAGCTGCTCCGTCCCAGCCTACTACCTACAGCGACGGCGGCATGGCCGCACGGCCGGCGGCTTTTGAGCCCCAGACGGCGCCCTGGCAGCCCAGTGCAGCCAGCCCTCAAGCGGCCGAAGCAGTGACTGAGCCAGCCAGCTTGCAGCAGGCGGTGCAGATCAATGAACACCAGCTGATCCTCTCGGCGATTCAGAGCACGCTCAGCCGCATGGACGCAGCCCGCAAGCTGGGCATCAGCCCACGCACCCTGCGCTACAAGATTGCCAAGCTGCGCGAGAGCGGCTTGGCGCTCGAGGCCTGATCACCGGAGCATGCCATGATCGAAAAAGTCACATCCAATGCCAATATCCAGTCCATGCTGGCCACGCTGCGCGCCCATCAGACGCAAGCGGCCGGTGGCACTCAGGCGCTGGAGACGCCGGCAATACCCAAAGCCGACTTCGGCGACTCGGTTAAGGCGCTGCTCAACCAGGTCAACGAGGCGCAGGCCAAGTCGCGCTCCATGTCCGACGCCTACGAGCGTGGTGAGGAAGTGCCGCTGACCGACGTGGTGCTGGCCATGCAAAAGTCTTCCCTGAGTTTTGAGGCGACCTTGCAGGTCCGCAACAAGGTGCTCAAGGCCTACGAAGAAATTCTCAATATGCCGGTGTGAGCGCTGCTTGCCACTGACACACGCTGAAAAGATCACTGACCATGGCCACTTCTGCAACCGCTACCGCACCCATGCCTGGCATGGCCGCGCCCGCAGCCACAGGCGGCGCCCTGACCACCACCGGGCCCAATGCGCCCGCCGCTGAAGTTTCTGCCGCTCGGCCCGGCTTGGCCGGGCGGCTTTTCGCCCCGGATGGACCTTTTGGTCCGCTGCGCCAGGTAGTCGATCAGCCTGCGGTCAAAAAGGCTTTGCCCTTCCTGATCGTCGCGGTCATCATCATGCTGTTTGTGGCCGTTTACCTGGCCATCAACGCGCCGACTTACCGTTCCATCAGCGCCGGCATGAGCGAGTCCGACACCCAGGCCGCGATGGAAGCCCTCAAGGGCACTGACTTCAAGCCGGTGCTCGACCCCGCCACCGGCCAGGTGACGGTGCCCAGTCAGCGCTTTCACGAGGCCCGTATTCTCCTGGCGTCCAAGGGCATCCCGAAGTCGGCACCGACCGGACTGGAATCGCTCAAGGACCAGTCGGCCATGACCACCAGCCAGTTCATGGAGCAGGTGCGCTATGTGGCAGCGATGGAGCAGGAGCTGGCGCGCAGCATCATGGCCATTCAGGCGGTGCATACCGCCCGCGTGCATTTGGCCATGCCCAAGCAATCGGCCTTTGTGCGCGACCGCACGCCGCCCAAGGCCTCGGTGGTGGTCACGCCGCATCCAGGTCGGGTTATGACGCCGCAGCAAGTGCAGGCCATTGTGAACCTGGTGGCCTCCAGTGTGCCGCTGCTCACGCCCGAGCATGTGGCGGTGGTCGACAACCAGGGCAAGCTCATCACCGAGTCGGCCGATCTCAAGCCGCTGGGCCTGACCTCGGCCCAGGCCGATCACAAAAGCAAGATGGAAGATTTGCTCAGGCAGCGGGTCAATGATCTGCTCGCCCCTATGGCCGGTGAAGCCAATGTGCGCTCGCAGGTGAATCTGTCGCTGGATTTCAGCCAGTCAGAGACCACGACCGAAGCCTTTGATAACCGCGACAAAGGCCCCAAGACACGCTCTGAGGTACTGGCTGAGGAACGAAACGCATCCAAGGACGCGATGGGCGTACCCGGCGCGCTGTCCAACACGCCGCCGGCCGCGCCCACCACATCGACCAACAGTTCGGCCGGCACTCCGGCTGCTGGCCAGGAGCGCAATGTGACCTCGCAGCGCCAGAGCCGCAATTACGAGCTCGACCGCTCGGTGCGCCATGTGCGCAGTGCCACCGGCACCGTCGAACGCCTGACGGTCGCCGTCATCATCAATGAGCGGGCGCCGACGGTGGGCCCCAAGAACGACAAGGGCGAGTCGCCCGAACCTCAGCCTAACCCCTACAAGCCCGAGGAGCTGGAGCGCATGCAAAATCTGGTGCGCAGCGTGGTCGGCTACAACGAGGCCAGGGGTGATGTGGTCACGGTGATGGCAGCCAAGTTCGAGCCCGAGGTGCAGCCCGATTACAGCATCCCCTGGTACAAAGACGAGAGCGTGATGAGTAACCTCAAGAGCGGCTTGCTGGGCCTGGCCTTCGTCGCCTTCCTGCTGCTGGTGGTGCGACCGGCTGTGATGCACTCCATCAACAGCGAGAAAGAGGCGCAGGAGGCCGCCGCCCTGGCCCTGGCCAAGCCGATGGCCGACGGCGAGCTTACGCCTGATGAAATCAATGCCATCCAGCTGGGCGAGGGTGAGACCCTGGAGCAGCTCAAGGCCAAGCTCAAACCCAAGAAGTCGACCATCTCGATGGAAATGTTGGACACTGCCAATTCCTATGACGACAAGGTGGCGCTGGTTCGCATGATCGTCGCCGAAGATTCGGCGCGGGTGGCGGGCGTGCTCAAGAACATGATCAAGGCCGGCTAAAGGCCGCCAAATACGGAGATCATCATGGCAGAGGAAGTCAAAGACGCCAAGGCCCAGGAGTTGCAACTGGCCCTTGAACGGGAATTGTCTGAGCTCAGCGGCACCCAGCGCGCCGCGGTGCTGATGCTGCTGCTCGGTGAGCAGCAGGCGGCCGAGATCATTCGCTACCTCAACCCCAAGGAGGTCCAGGCGCTTGGTGCAGCCATGGTGTCGGTGGCCGACCTTTCTCAAGAGGCTGTCAACGCGGTGCTCGACGAATTTGTGTTGACCATCAAGAAGCAGACGAGTCTGGGTCTGGGTACCACCGACTATGTGGAAAAAGTGCTCAAGCGGGCCCTCGGCGACGACAAGGCCGCGTCGGTGCTTAACCGCATCATGCCTGGCCAGAGCACCAAGGGCCTAGAGATTTTGTCGTGGATGGACCCGCGCTCTATCGCCGACATGATTTTCGGCGAACACCCACAGGTCATTGCCATCATCTTGTCGGTGCTCGAGCACCAGGTGGCGGCCGACGTACTGACCTACCTGCCCGATGAGGCAAGGCCAGAGATCATGCAACGGGTGGCCAGCCTCGATACGGTGCAGCCTTCGGCCATGACCGAGCTTGAAGCCATCATGAAAAAGCAGTTCTCCAACAACTCGTCGAGCAAGTCCTCGAGTTTTGGAGGTGTCAAAGCTGCGGCGCGCATCATGAATCTGACCAAGACCGAGCTGGAGGCTTCGGTGATTCTGGGTCTGAACAAGCTCGACCCGGATCTGACGCTGCGCATTCAGGACAATATGTACACCTTCGAGAATCTGACGACCATGGACAACCGTGGCATACAGGTGTTGATGCGCAATGTCGATACTGACCAGCTGATGATCGCGCTCAAGGGAGCGACCGATATGGTCAAGGACAAATTCTTCGGCAATATGTCCGAGCGTGCACGCAGCATGTTCAAGGACGACATGGAAGCCAAGGGTCCGATGCGCATCACCGATGTGGAAGAGGCGCAAAAAAAGATCATGCGTACCGCACGCAAGCTGGCCGATGCTGGCGAGTTGATGCTCGGTGGAGGCGCCGATTTTGTCTGATGCACTGCGCAAGGACCGCACGCCTGAGCGTACAGCCCGTGTCTGGCAGTCCGCTGACTTTCAGCGTGGCGGCAGCGGTGGTACGGCGTTCCAGCCCCATGCCTGGCGCTCGGGCAGCGCGGCCCGGTTTTCCGTGCCTTCTTTGATACCGCCTGAGGCGCAAGAAGAGCCGGTGGAGCCTGCGGGCGCCGAAGACGCCTTGTTGGCCGAAGCAGCCCTGGCGCTGCCGGCCCCGGTCGACGCGCCTGCCCAAGCCAGCGGAAAGTTCAGCCAGGAGGACCTGGAGCAGGCGCGGCTCGAAGCCTATGAACAGGGCAAGCAGCACGGTTTGCGCGAGGCGCTGGATCAGGCCCGCAACGAAGCCGGCCGGCGGCAGCAGGAGGAGGTCGCCAGGATCGAATCGCTCGAGCGCGGCTTAATGGAATTGACCCAGTCCAGTGAGCGCATGTATGAGCCGCTCAAGCGGCTGGCACTGCATCTGGCTGAGCAACTGGTGATTGGCGAATTGTCGGTGTCGCCCCAGGCCATAGAAAGGCTGGTGCGGCGTTGCGTAGAAGAGCTTGACGCCCAGCGCGGCTCTCAGGTGGTGGTAGAGCTTCATCCGGACGACCTCGCGGCCATGCAGGCCTTGATGAAGTCGCTACATCCTGAGGGCGCTGATGCCAGCGATTCGGCCAAGTCAGTCCCAAGCTGGATATTGCAGGCCAACGCCGCACTCATTCCGGGCAGCGTCAGGGCCAGCGCGAATGACGCGGTGGTGTCTGACTTGATTGAACACCGACTGGACGCGCTGGCGCGTCAGCTCTTGGTTTCTCCTGCCCGGGCCAGTGAGCAGTCGGCCATGCGCAGTGATCGCGTCGCTGCGCGGCGCGCCGAGGTGACCCAGGTGCTCGATGCCCAGCCTCGCATGGCCCCGACGCCGCGCAGCAGCCGCTTTGGCCCGGTGATCGATGCGCAGGCGTCCACCGTCGACACGGTCGATCCCGAATCCGCTTTGCCCAGCCCCGAGCTGCACGAGCCAGACCCGGATTCGGCCCCATGAGCTGTGCAAGCCTGACTTGTGAATGCCTCAGTTTTGGGGCGCCTCTTGTGGGAGCTCCTCTTGTGGGAGCGCCGCCCCGGCGCGAAGCAGCGCTCGATCGGAGGCCGCATCGCCGCGAGGGCGCGGCTCCCACATGCCTCATCCCGGCGCGGCTCCCACATGTCTCATCCGGGCACAGTTTTCACATTCCTGTGGGAGCGCCGCCCCGGCGCGATGGCTCAATGTCTGACACCGGCTGTTGCCCTTACCCACCCAGGACACCATGATGGATTTTGCCGAAGACGTCGAACGCAGCCTGGCCACCATTCGTGCGCCCCGGCCTGAGCGTTGCGGCACCCTGGTGCGGCTGGTTGGCCTGCGGCTGGAGGCGCGCGGCATCATGGCGCCGATCGGCACCTGCTGCGAGGTGATGGGCCGTGATGGCCAACGCATTGAGGCCGAGGTGGTCGGCTTTCAGGACAAGACCCTTTTCTTGATGCCCTTTACCGATCCTGTGGGCATAGGCCCGGGCGCATCGGTGCGCATCATGCCCGGCGCTGGCCAGGTTTGCCTGGGCCATGAGTTGCTGGGCCGGGTGATCGACGGCCGCGGCCAGCCGCTCGACGGCCTGCCTGCGCCCAAGTGCGATACCCGTCTGTCCATGCATGGCTTGCCGGTCAACCCCATGGAGCGTGGCCCGATCAACAAGGTGCTGGACGTCGGCGTCAAAGCCATCAACGGCCTGCTGACCCTGGGCCGTGGGCAGCGCATAGGCCTGGTGGCCGGCTCCGGAGTAGGCAAGAGCGTTTTGCTGGGCATGCTGACCCGATTTACCGAGGCCGATGTGGTGGTTATCGGCCTGATCGGTGAGCGCGGCCGGGAGGTCCAAGCCTTCATCCAGGAAACCCTGGGCACGGAAGGTCTGGCCAAGGCGGTGGTGGTGGCATCGCCGGCCAACGTCTCGCCGGTTTTGCGCCTGAAGGCGGCTCAGATGACGCACCTGATCGCCGAATATTTTCGCGATCAGGGCAAAGATGTATTGATGCTGGTCGACAGCCTGACTCGGGTAGCGCATGCGCAGCGTGAGGTGGGACTGGCCATCGGCGAGCCGCCGACCGCCAAGGGCTATCCGCCTTCGGTGTTTGCGCTGCTGCCCAATTTGATCGAGCGTGCCGGCCCCGGGCGGCATGGTCATGGCTCGATCACCGCAATTTACACGGTGCTGGCCGAGGGCGACGATGCGCAGGACCCGATTGTGGACATCGCGCGTGCATCGCTGGACGGACAGGTCATGCTCTCGCGCAAGCTGGCCGATGCGGCCCACTACCCGGCCATAGACCTCAATGGCTCGATCTCGCGCCTGATGCAGTCTCTGCTGGCGCCCAACGAGCTCAAGACGGCCAACCGCTTTCGGCGCCTGTGGTCTCTGTATCAACAGAACCTAGACCTGATTCAGGTGGGCGCTTATGAGGCGGGCAGCAACCCCGAATTGGACGAAGCCATACAGCTGCGGCCGGCTATGGAAAACTTTTTGCGCCAGGACATGCACCTGGGCGAAAACGAAGGCGCGACCCGCGAAGGTCTGCACCGCTTGTTGATGGGCCATTGAGGCCCAACGAATCCGATTGAACCCAAGGAAAGCCATTCATGAACCAAGTCCGTAGCTGCTGGGGTGTGCTGCTCAACAAGGCGCAGGAGGAGGTCGGCCGCATCCAGGCCGAACTGCAGCAGCTGCGCGAGCGCATGCTCAGCCTGCAGGCCAGCGCCCAGCGCTTGCAACAGCTGCACCAAGACTATCTGCGGCCGCCCCAGGCCGGCGAGGTGAACACCGGCATGCTGGAGACGCTCAACCGTCGCCAGTTTGCCGATCAGATTTTGGTCT
>CANHGF010000142.1 GCA_947460065.1 Comamonadaceae bacterium | reverse complement strand
GGCTACTTGGGCATCAATCTGGAATACCGGCTGGCGCCGGAGTCCCCCTATCCTGGCGGCGCGGTCGATATCGCGTTGGCCTGCCAGTGGCTGGCTGAGCATGTCGCCGAATATGGCGGTAACCCGCAGCGCATCTGCCTGGTGGGCCATTCCGCAGGCGGAACCCATGTTGGGACCCTGATTGGTGATCCGGTGCTGCGGCAAGACTTCGATCCGGACGGCCGCCACGGGGTGTGCTGCGCGGTGTTGGTATCGGCCCGCCTGCGGGCCGATGACCTGCCGGTCAATCCCAATGTGGGCGGCGTGGCGGCCTATTTTGGTTCGGACAGTGCCACCTACGATGCGCGCTCGCCGGTGACCCATGCGGCCAAGGTGACCATGCCCGTGCTGGTGGCCAATGCCGAATTTGAGAACCCTCTGCTCGATTTGTATGGGCTGGAATACGCGCTGGCCGTGGGCCGGGCCCGAGGTGTGGCGCCGCTGCACCTGGCTTTGGCCGACCATAACCATGTTTCTATGGTGACGCACTTCAATACCGAGGAGCAATTCCTGGGTGAGCAGATCCTCGCATTTTTTGAGCGCGCCGGCTGAGGCGCGCTCCTGGGTGGTGTCAGCCAGAGCCCCATGACTTCCGGATCCGATTTGCATTGGCATGTGCGCTCCTTCATGGCGCGGCGGCGCTGGTCGGCCGCCCGACAGCGCCTGGCCGACTGGTTGCTGTCGCTTCGGCAGTTGCCGGCCCCGCCGGATGATTTGGTGCTGCTGGGCGGCAGTGCGGGCTGGATGATGGCGCCTGAGTTTCTGGCTGGCTTCAAGCGGGTCGTGCTGGTCGACATCGACCCCTGGGCGGCACGGCTGTTTCGCTTGAACCACGGCGGCACGCTCAAGCGCCAGGGCATCGTGCTTGAATTTGTGCGAGGCGATGCGCATGCCTTGCTCGGCGGCGTCCTGAGCGCATACCCGCAGGCCTGCGTGCTGTTTGATAACTTCCTGGGGCTGGACTCCATCTACACCCGCAGCCTTGACTTCACCGCCCGTCGTTTGAGGGGCCTGCGCAGGCGCATGCGGGGGCGGCTGTGGGGCAGCGTGCACGACCGCCTGTCCGGGCCAGGCGCGGCCGACTGGGCCGGCGCGGCCTGCTGGTCGCAGCACTGGCGCTGGCCCTCAGCCCAGCCCCTGCCGCAGCAAGATCTCTTTGCCTCGGTGCAGGCCCAGGGTCAATGGCTGGACCACCATACCGAGCTGGTGCTGCCGCCCGGCCTGCAGACTCACTTGATACCCTGGCCCATCATCCCTGGACGCTGGCATTGGCTGCAAGCGGGCTGGGTGGATGATCGGGGGGCGCGTTGAGTCACCGCCGAGCAATTGCTCAGCGCATGAAGCTCTTTCTTGGCGCGCATGCATTGATCGGGCCCATAGCCGCGCCTGAGTAGTTGTCGATGCCGGGGGCGTCTGCGCTGCAAGCCCGTGCTCGGTGCATCCTGCACCAAATCCGCCAACTGGCCGCGCTGGAACCAAGTTGGTGCGCGATTCCTCATGAGGGATAGGGGTGTGGGCGAATTGGGTGCCTCTGCGCCCTGATCTGGTGAGGCTGTGCCAAGTTTCGTTCTGTGGCATCGACACCAAATTGGGTCATCACCCCCGCAGCACCTGAGCGCAGCCTGCGCTCAAGACCTGGACAGGCGCAGAAGACTGGAATCAGGCCCGAGGCTTGCTAATACCTAGTCATCCCCGTTCAGCAAGGTGTGACCATGAGCCAATTTTTTGATCCCTTCAATGCCGATAAACCTTTGATGATGCGCTGCAGCTGCGGCCGTCACGACAGCGAGCAGGCGCATCAGCAGGAACTCAGCGCCAGCGCCGCCACCCAGGAGCTGCAGCGGCGCAGTCAGACCAGTGAATTTGAGACCTACAGCCGCGAGTTCATCGAGGCCTCGCTGGTCAAGTCGCTCTTCCCGCAGGACGAAGTCCGGCGGCGCTTTTTGCGCGCCGTTGGTCGTAATACCGCCATGGCCGCCATCTCCAGCGTGCTACCGGTGGCCAGCTTGCAGGCCATGGCCCAAGAAAGAGGCCAGCTCGAGAAGAAGAGCCTGAAAGTGGGCTTCATTCCGATCACTTGTGCCACGCCTTTGATCATGGCCCACCCCTTGGGCTTTTACAAGCGCGAGGGTCTGGACGTGGAGGTGGTCAAGACAGCAGGCTGGGCCATCATCCGCGACAAAATGCTCAACAAAGAGTACGACGCCACGCACTTCCTGTCGCCCATGCCGGTGGCCATCTCCCTGGGTCTGGGCTCGACCGCCACGCCGATGAATGTGGCCACCATTCAAAACACCAACGGCCAGGCCATCACCTTGGCCAATAAGCACAAGGATAAGCGCGATCCCAAGTTGTGGAAGGGCTTCAAGTTTGCGGTGCCCTTCGAGTATTCGATGCACAACTTCTTGCTGCGTTACTACGTGGCCGAGGCCGGGCTGGACCCAGACCGCGACATCCAAATCCGTGTGGTGCCGCCGCCTGAGATGGTGGCCAATTTGCGCGCGGGCAATATCGACGGCTACCTGGGCCCGGACCCCTTCAACCAGCGCGCTGTTTATGAGGAAATTGGCTTTTTGCATCTGCTGACCAAGGACCTGTGGAACGGCCATCCTTGCTGCGCCTTTGGTACCTCGGCCGAATTCATCAAGCAGAACCCGAATACTTTTGCCGCGCTCTACCGGTCGGTGCTGACCGCCGCAGCCATGGCCAGGGATGCCAAGAACCGTGAGCTGATCGCCAAGGTGATCGCACCGGCCGCCTATTTGAACCAGCCTGAAATTGTGCTTACGCAGGTGCTGACCGGTCGGTTTGCCGATGGCCTGGGCGGTATTCAAACCGTGCCCGATCGCGCTGACTTTGACCCCATCCCCTGGCAGTCGATGGCGGTGTGGATGCTCACCCAAATGAAGCGCTGGGGCTACGTCAAGGGCGAGGTGAACTACCGCCAGATCGCCGAGCAGGTCTTCCTGCTCACCGACGCCAAGAAGCACATGAAGTCCCTGGACCAAAAGGTACCCGAAGGTGCTTATCCCAAGTTCAAGATCATGGGCAAGGAGTTCGATCCGGCCAAGGCCGACGCCTATGCCAAGGGCTTTGCCATCGGTCGGGCAGCTTGAGGACTCGCCATGAATTCGTCCCTGCGATTGAAGTCTTCGCTGCTGTCTTTGCTGATCCTGACGGTGCTGCTGGCGGTCTGGCAGATTGCCACCCAGCCGCGGCTGGCGGCGCCCACGGCGACGGTCACGCTCACGCCTGAGCAGATTGAGTACCAAAAGCTGCTGGGCAAGGATCCGGCGGCTTCGAGCGCTTCGGCCGAAGCGGGCAAGGGCGCCGGCTTTCCCACGCCGATGCAGATGGCTCAGACCATCTACAAGCACCTGTCCGATCCGATCTACGACAACGGGCCCAATGACAAGGGCATCATGATTCAGCTGGCGCATTCGCTGGCGCGGGTCGGGCTAGGCTTTGCCTTGGCTTGCCTGGCGGCCATACCGCTGGGCTTTGTGATCGGCATGTCGCCGCTGCTGTATCGGGCCTTCGATCCTTTCATACAGGTGCTCAAGCCCATCAGTCCGCTGGCCTGGATGCCGCTGGCGCTCTACACCATCAAGGACTCGTCGATCTCAGGCATCTTCGTGATCTTCATCTGCTCGGTCTGGCCGATGCTGATCAACACCGCCTTTGGCGTCGCTTCGGTGCGCCGTGACTGGCTCAATGTAGCGGCCACGCTGGAGCTGAGTGCGCCGCGCAAGGCCTTTGAGGTGATCTTGCCGGCCGCTGCCCCCACCATCCTGACCGGCATGCGCATCAGCATGGGTATTGCCTGGCTGGTGATCGTAGCTGCCGAAATGCTGGTCGGCGGCACCGGCATCGGCTACTTTGTCTGGAACGAGTGGAACAACCTGTCTCTGACGAACGTGATGTTTGCCATCCTCGTCATCGGCGTGGTTGGCATGCTGCTGGACCTGTCGTTTGCAAGCCTGCAGAAGTGGGTGACCTATGTGGAGTGAGATTAGCCAGCGTCAGGACGCGGCCGAGTCGGCACCTCAGAGTTTGCCGGTCAACTCGACCGCAGTTTCAAAAAAGGACGCACGCATGGAGACGTTTCTCAAGGTCGAGCAACTGAGCAAGACCTATGTCGCTGGCAAGCCGGTGTTCGACGGGGTGTCCTTTGGCATCGAGCGCGGTGAGTTCGTCTGCATCATCGGCCACTCCGGCTGCGGTAAGACCACGGTGCTCAATGTGCTGGCCGGGCTGGATCAGGCCAGCGGCGGCCATGTGTTCATGGACGGGCGCGAGGTGCTTGGGCCCAGCCTGGAGCGCGGCGTGGTGTTTCAGGGCCATGCGCTGATGCCTTGGCTCACCGTCCGCCAAAACATCGCATTTGCGGTGCGCTCCAAATGGCCGCAGTGGTCGCGTGCGCAGGTTGATGAGCATGTGTGCAAGTACGTCAAGCTGGTGGGCCTGGGTACGGCCATCGACAAAAAGCCCTCGCAACTCTCGGGTGGCATGAAGCAGCGGGTAGGCATTGCCCGGGCGTTTTCGGTGCAGCCCAAGATGCTGCTGCTCGACGAGCCCTTCGGTGCGCTTGATGCGCTGACCCGCGGCAGCATTCAGGACGAGTTGATCGACATTGTGCGCAGCACTGGTCAGACCGTCTTCATGATCACCCATGATGTGGACGAGGCCATCTTCCTGGCCGATCGCATCTTGCTCATGAGCAACGGCGCGCAGACGGCGCAAGGCTATGTGCCCGGCGGCATTGCCGAAGTAGTGCTCAACACCCTGCCTGCCCAGCGTAAGCGCGCAGGGCTGCATCACCTTGACGGCTACTACGAGCTGCGCAATCACATCGTTGATTTCCTGGTTTCCCGCGCCAAGCCGCAGGATGGCCACTGAGTTTTTTGATTCTTTTTTCTTTTTTACGGAGCCAGCATGAACCGCAACGACGTCACCGAAAAAATCATCACCGTCAAAGTCTCCAAGGGCATCAAGTGGGAAGACGTGGCCAAGAAAGTGGGCGAAAGCAAGGAGTGGACAACCGCTTTGTGCCTGGGCCAGATGACCGCCACCGCCGCGCAGGCCAAAGCGTTGGGCAAAATCTTTGGGCTGACCGCCGACGAGCAAAAATGGCTGCAGGTGGTGCCCTACAAAGGCTCGCTGCCCAGCGCCGTGCCCACCGATCCGCTGATCTACCGCTGGTATGAGATCGTCAGCGTCTACGGCACCACCATCAAGGAGCTGATCCATGAGGAGTTCGGTGACGGCATCATGAGCGCCATCGACTTCAGCATGGACATCCAGCGCCAGAGTGACCCCAAAGGCGACCGCGTCAATGTGGTGCTCTCGGGCAAGTTCCTGCCCTACAAGACCTATTGAGCCTTTGTGAGTCGGCCTGAGCCCGGAGGCCGCAAAGCCACCGGGCTGGCTCAATGGCTTATTCCGCCTTGATGCGGGCCAGACGGATCACTTCGCCCAGGCGTTCGCGGTCGCGGCGGATACGCGCATCAAAATCGGCCGAGCTGCCACCGACCGCCTCGCCGCCAGCGGTCTTGACGATCTCCATGAAGGCCGGGTCGCGCAAGGCCTTGTCGGCCTCCGCTTGCAGCCTAGAGACCACATCAGCGGGCGTGCGAGCCGGCGCCATCAGGCCGAACCAGCCGTTGAGCTCAAAGTCCTTCAGTCCCAGGGCTTCGTTGACGGTCGGCACGTCGGGCAGCTGCGGGGTTCGCTTGAGCGAGGTTACTGCCAGCGCCTTGAGCTTGCCGGCGCGCACAAACTGCAGCGCCACAGGCAGGTTCACAAAACCCAGGGGCAGGGTACCGCCCACGTGGTCATTGGTGGCGGGTGCCAGGCCCTGGTAGGCGATGTGGGTCAGTTGCACGCCGCTGCGGTAGGCCAGCAGCTCGCCGGCCAAATGGCCGGAGCTGCCGATGCCGGGCGAGCCGTGGTTGATCTTGCCTGGGCTGCGCCGTGCCAGGTCGATCAGCTCGGCCAGGGTGTTGACCGGCAAGCTCGGGTGCACGGTGATCACGTTGACCATGGACGCCACCTCGATGATGGGCGTCAGATCCGTGGCTGGGTTGAAGGGCAGCTTGGCAAATAGCGCCGGGTTGGTGGCCAGCGTGATGCCGTTGATCAGCACGGTGTAGCCGTCAGGCGCCGCCTTGGCGACGTAGTCGGTGCCGATGTTGGTGGCCGCGCCTGCCTTGTACTCCACGATCACCGGGTTGTTCATAGCGGCCTGCATGCGCTGGGCCAGAGCACGGGCAAAGATGTCGGCGGTACCGCCTGGCGGGGCCGGTACGATGATCTTGATCGGCTTGTTCGGAAAGCTCTGAGCCAGTACGGGCACTGTGCCGCTCAGGGCCATC
This sequence comes from Comamonadaceae bacterium, assembly GCA_947460065.1. Classification (GTDB taxonomy): domain Bacteria; phylum Pseudomonadota; class Gammaproteobacteria; order Burkholderiales; family Burkholderiaceae_C; genus Polaromonas. Next base: position 163 of record CANHGF010000142.1, on the reverse strand, counting down.
CAGCCCAGGATGTGACGTCTTTGCATAGGAAGCTCCAGGATCAAGGGGCAGCGATTGCTTGCTGCAGGCGATTATGAGCGCTTTGGGCGCCGCCCTCTCGCGGCGATGCAGCTCATGATGTGGGGGTGGGAGCCGCGCCCTCGCGGCGATGCGGCGCCTGATC
>CANHGF010000141.1 GCA_947460065.1 Comamonadaceae bacterium | reverse complement strand
TATGCGCCGGTGCTGGAGATCACCACCGAGCAATGCGCGCAGATGTTTGCCACCAATGTGGTCGCCGCTTTTGACCTGACCCGTGCCATCGCAGCGCACATGGTCAAGCGCGGCTCGGGCCACCTGGTGTTCATCACCTCAGGCGCTGCGCGCAGCGTGGCCCAGCATGGCGTGGTCTACGCTGCCACCAAGCACGCGCTGTCGGCCTTTGCCAAGGGCTTCCGGCTCGAACTCAAAAGCCACCGCATCAAGGTCAGCGAGATCGCACCGGGCATGGTCGATACCGACATCCGTCAAAGCAGCACCCACCCCGATGTCGTCAGGTCACTGGCGGCGCGCAAATTCGCACCACTGCGCGCCCAGGAGGTGGCCGACGCCCTGCTCTATGCCTTGCTGCAAGACAGCAACAGCGCCACCGAGTTGATCGAACTTCGTCCCGCCTTCGGATAAACCCATGGACCTGCAGCTTCAAGGAAAACACGCCCTCGTCACCGGCGCTTCGCAGGGCATAGGCATGGCCATTGCCCAGGCATTGGCCGCCGAAGGTTGCCACCTGCATCTGGCAGCACGCAACCCGCAGGCCCTGCAAGCCCTGGCCGAACGTCTGAGCAGCGAGCATGGTGTGCAGGTACACACCCATCCGGCCGACCTATCGAAGGCACACGACATACAGAACCTGGCCGCCGCCTGCGCGCAGGTTGACATCCTGGTCAACAACGCCGGCGCGATTCCGCGCGGCAGCGTGCTCGAACTCGACGACGAGCGCTGGCGCCAGAGCTGGGAGCTCAAGGTCTTTGGCTACCTCAACCTCACCCGCGCGCTGTATGCGCACATGGTCAAGCGCCAGGCCGGCGTGATCCTCAACATCATCGGCATCGGCGCCGAGCGGCTCGACTACGGCTACGCAGCCGGCTCCATGGGCAATGCAGCTTTGGTGGCCCTGACCCGCACCATCGGCGGCGTCAGCCTCGATCTGGGGGTGCGGGTGCTGGGCCTGAGCCCGGGTTGGGTCGAAACAGAAAAGGCCAAGGGCACGATGCGCAGGCGCGCAGCCGCCCTGCTCGGCGACGAAAACCGCTGGCCTGAGATGGCCAAGGACTTCCCGCGCGGCAAGCTGATCGATCCGCGCGAGGTGGCCGATGTGGCCGCTTTCCTGTGCTCGCCACGCGCCTCGGGCATGTCGGGCAACATCGTCACCGTTGACGCGGGCTTTACCTCGCGCGGCTATCCACCACCCAAGCCGGGCACCACCTGAAAGCGCCTTATGAGCAGCCCATCCACCCATCCCTTGCGCAGCAAGTTGGCCACTGGCGGCTGCGTCAAGCTGATGTCGCTGCGCCAGTTGCGCAGCGTCGATGCGGTCTTCATCCTGCGCGAGGCAGGCTTTGATGGCTTTTACATCGACGCCGAGCACGGCGTGTTCTCCCTGCGTGAAATCGCCGACCTGTGCCAGATGGCCCAGGCCTGCAACATGACCGCTCTGGTGCGGGTGCATTCGGCCGAGGTGGGCACGGTCGGCCCCATCCTTGACTGCGGCGCCACCGGCCTGATCATCCCGCATGTCAGCAGCCGCCAAGACATCCAAGCCGCGCTGGAGCTGGCCAAATACCCGCCGCTCGGTCGGCGCTCCATGGCGGCGATAGGCCCGGCCTCGGGCTATCGACGCCAAGCCGCCGCCGAGGCGGTGCCCCAGCGCAACAGCGAGGTGTTCATGATCGCCATGATCGAGACCGCGCAAGGCGTAGCCCGGGCCGAAGAAATTGCGGCCACCGAAGGCGTCGATGCGCTGATGATGGGGCCAATGGACCTGAGCCTTGAGCTGGGCTTGCCCGGGCAAGTCCGTCATGAGAGCATCTGCCAGGCCTATCTGGCAGCAGCAGCCGCTGCACAGCGCTGCGGCAAGCATTTCGTGGCCGGCGGGGCCGGCGGCCCCCCCATGGCAGACATGGTGGCCGCCGGCGCCCGCCTGCTGATGGGCGGCAACGACGGCGCCTACCTGATCGAGGCACTGCAAAAGGCGGTGCAATCCATGCAAGAAGCAGCTGCCACTGCGCGCTGACACAAGAAAACTATCGAGGAGACACCATGATGAAACGCCGCCTGCTCATCTGCGCTGCTGCCGCAGCCAGCCTGCCGAGCGCCGGGCTGACACAGCCCAGCAGCTATCCCAACAAGCCCATTCGCATCGTGGTGGCCTGGCCACCGGGCAGCCTGATCGACGTGATGGTGCGCATCATCAGCGAACCCCTGCGCGAGATCCTCAAGCAGCCGCTGGTGATTGACAACAAGGCCGGCGCCACCGGCGCCATCGGCGCCGACATCGTCGCCGGCGCTGCGCCCGACGGCTACACCCTGCTGTTCACCTCGGCCGCGCTCAATATGGTCACGGCCATGGGCACCAAACAGAACTTCAAGGTACCCGATTCCTTCACGCCGGTGCTCAACCTGGCCTGGTCGCCAATGGTGCTGGTCAGTTACCCACCGCTGGGCCTGAAGACCCCGCAAGACCTGCTGGCCCTGAGCAAATCGCGCAATGGCAATGTGTTTTATGCCACCTCAGGCAATGGCTCACCCTCGCACTTCACCGCCGAGCTGTTTCGGGTGCGCACCGGCATGCAGGCCACCTCGGTGCCCTTCAAAGGCTCGCCGCAGGCGATGAACGAGCAAATTGCCGGGCGGGTCGACTACCACTTTGCAGTCTCATCAACCGCCCTACCCATGGTGCGCGACGGCCGCATCAGCGCACTGGCGGTGACCAGCCGCAACCGCTTGGCCACCGCGCCGAACGTACCCACCATGGAAGAGCTAGGCTTCAAAGACTTCGGCGCCCGCTACTGGAACGGCCTGCTCGCCCCCAAAGGCACCCCCTTGGAGATCACCGAAAAGATCGCAGCAGCCGTCAACCAGGTGCTGGCCGACAAGGACATCCTGGCCAAGCTCGCGCCTTATGCCAATGAGATCGATGGCAAGAGCACACCGCGCAGCTTCGAGGCCCTGCTCAAGGAAGACCTGGACAACTGGGCCGGGGTGGTCAAGGCGGCCAATATCAAGCCAGACTGAAGGCGGGCTCGATCACAAGCCCCATCGCGCCGAGGGCGGGGCTCCCACAAAATCTGTTCAAAGCCACAGGTCAGGGTGTGGGAGCTGCGCCCTCGCAGCGATAGGGCCTTCGCTCAAGCGCTGAATCTGCTCGAAGGCCGCATCGCGCCGAGGGCGGCGATTCCACAAAGGCCGCATCGCGCAGGGGCGGCGCTCCCACAAAATCATTCAGGGCCTGTGCCAGAAGGTGTGGGAGCTGCGCCCTCGCAGCGATAGCGATCGAAGCCTGTCAGCCCTCAGGACTTGGCGCCCGGCCAGATCGGCTTGTGGGTGGCCAGGCTGGCAGGGTACACCGGCACCGGCTGACCGCCCTGCCATTGGGCGATCACCAAGCCCGCGCCGATGCGGCGGCCGCGTTCGTCCCACTTGAGCGGGCCGGTGAAATAGTCGGCGGCGCCGGTGGAGGTGTCCATTCGGCGGATCTGATCGGCGACGCGGCGACGATCGGCTACGCCAGCTTTTTCCAGCGCTTCGCGGTAGATCTGGATCTGGCCGTAGCCGTCGATGCCCTGAGAGGTCATCCAAGGCCTGCCGGTACGGACCTTGAAGCGGGCCACCAGGTCCTGGTGCTTGCGGCCCGGCCAGTTGGAATTGATGCTGAAAAAGCCATCCAGGCTCTTGGCACCGGCGACACCCAGAAGTTCCGGAGTCGCGCTTGGGCCGGCCACTGCAAAGGTCGGTAACACGTCACGGCCGAGGCCGAGTTCAGAGAGCTTGTCGAGCATCAGCTTGAGGTCAGGCAAGGCCGAGGGCATGAGGAAGAGCACATCGGGCTTACTCCGGCGCAGATTGCCGATCAGTTCAGTGGCATCGGAAATTGGCGGTGTATAGGGTTTTTCGGACAGCAGCGTCAAACCGGCCTTGGCAAAGCCGCCGTCACGCCAAGTCTTGACCATGCCCTGAATCGCCTGGTTGGTATCGGCAACCACCGCCACCGACTTCGGGCTCACGCCAGCGAGCTTGGCCAGGTCCATGACAGTGGGCAGGGCCAACTGCCCCTGCATGGTGGCGATCGGCACCACCTCGAAGATATTTTTGAAGCCGCGCTCGGTGAGCACATCGGCAAAAGTCTGCGTCAGCCAGGGCAGTTCGGCCCGCTCGGTCTGCTCGGTCACCACCAGGGTCATGCCGCTCAAGGCATCGCCCAAGCCACCGATCAGGGTGGGCTCTTGCGCCAGCAGGCGGGCGGCGGCGTTCTTGGCTTTTTCCACCGAGTCTTCGGCGTCAGCGGCCACCAGTTCCAGCTTGGCGCCACCCAGGGCCTTGATGCCACCGGCGGCGTTGATTTCCTCAATGGCCATCTCAGCGCCGGCCTTGATGTTCTGACCGATTGAGGCCCAGGGGCCCGACAGCGGTACCACCGTGCCGATCTTGACGGTGCGCGAAGCCTGAGCAAGCGCGCCGCCCACATGGGCGGCTGTGACAGCGGCTGCCGTCATGCTCAAGGCAGTGCGGCGTGTGACGAGACGTTGGGACATGGGGATCTCCTTGGCTGTGGTTGAAAGTTATTGAATGCCGAGATAAGCCTGTCGGATGCGCGCATCCTTGAGGATTTGGTCCGGTGGACCGCTGGCTACGCAGCGACCCACATCCAGAACATAGGCCTGATCGCAAGGCTCAAGGGCTTCCACCACCCGCTGCTCGACCAGGACAATCGTGAGCTGACCGTCGCGATGCAAATCGCCGATGCGCTCGAAAATCAGATCCACCACGATGGGCGCCAGCCCCATCGAGGGCTCATCGAGCATCAGCAAACGCGGCGACGAAGCCAGGGCCCGACCGATGGCCAGCATCTGCTGCTCACCGCCCGAGAGGGTGCCGGCCAACTGATCACGCCGCTCGGCCAGCACCGGAAACAGCGAGAAGCAGCGCTCCAGGTTGCGCGCCCAATCGGCACGGCCGCGCTGCGGCGTGGCGCCCATCTGCAGGTTCTCAAGCACGCTCAAATTGCCAAACACCTGGCGGCCTTCAGGCACATGGGCGATGCCCAGGTGGGCGCGCTCCCGCGCAGGCAGCTTGAGCAGGTCCTGGCCTTCAAATTCAATGCGTCCGGTGTCGGGCTTGATCAGGCCAGAGATGGTTTTGAACAGCGTGGTCTTGCCTGCGCCGTTCGGGCCGACGATGGCCACAAACTGGCCGGCCTGCACCTCGATGGTCACCTCATGCAGCGCCCGGATGGCGCCGTAGGACGCGCTGATCGCCTCAAGCCTGAGCATGCAAGTCCATCCATTTCTTGCCCAGGTAGGCTTTGACCACCGCCGGATCAACCATGACCTGCGCGGGCAGGCCCTGCGCGATCACCTGACCATGATCGAGCACCAGAAAGCGGTCGGCCAGCCGCAGCATGGCCTGCATGGTGTGCTCAATGATCACCACCGTTACGCCCGCATCGGGCAGGCGCTGGATGACCCGCAAGATATCCTCGACCTCGGCAGCGCCCAGGCCAGCCAGGGTTTCATCGAGCAGCAGCAGTTGTGGGCCGCAGGCCAGCGCCCGCGCCAGCTCCATCAGACGCAGCTCCAGATTGGTCAAGCCGCTGACCACGGCATCTGCACGCTGCGCCAGGCCAACAATCTCCAGCGCCTTGCGCGCCATGGCCAAGGCCTGCTCGCCGCTGGCGCTGCGTGCAATCGCACCGACCACCACGTTGTCGAGCACGCTCATGCGTGCGAAGGGACGCGCTACCTGAAAGGTGCGGCCCAGGCCCAGTCGGCACAGCGCATTGGGCTTGAGCCCCATCGTGGCCTGACCCAATAGATGCACCTGACCGCCGCTGGCCGGCTGAAAACCGTTGAGCAAATTGAACAAGGTGGTCTTGCCCGCGCCGTTGGGACCGATGATGCCCAAAATCTCGCCGCGATAGACCTCGAAACCAACGTTCTGCACCGCCTTGAGGCCGCCAAAATTCTTGGACAGCTCGCTGACCTTCAAGATCACCTCGCCGCGCTGGCGCGCTGTTCTTGTCGCGGCAGCCGCAGCCACTGGCTCGGAGACAGCCGCGCGGGCGGCCTCAGCCTGCTTCGTGGGCTGCAAGGCCTGCCTGCGACGCGCCAGCAGATCGCGGACCTTCCAGTACAAGCCTTCGGGCGCCAACAGAATCACCAGCATGATGGTCAGGCCGTAGATCACGCCCTGAATGCCGGGCAAAACATGACCCAGCTGAGCACGCAAGGCTTCGGTCAGCGGCACCAGCACCACCGCACCGATCACCGGCCCGAACAAGGTGCCGATACCGCCAAACAGCGTCAGAATCAGGGCCTGCGCCGACACCACCGTGCCCAGCACGCCGTGCGGGGTGACCACTTGCAGCACCACCGCATGAAAGCCGCCAGCCAGCCCGCCCAAGGCGCCGCTGAGCACAAAGCCCAGCATCTTGATGCGCAAGGTGTTGATGCCCGCCGCCTCGCCCGCCATCTCGTTTTGCTTGATCGACAGCATGGCCAAACCAAACCGCGAGCGCTCAACCAGCAGGGTGATCAACATCACCGCCGCCATCATGGCCACACCGATCAGGGTGATGATGCGGCCGTCGGCAAACTGCATGAACAGCAGCG
>CANHGF010000140.1 GCA_947460065.1 Comamonadaceae bacterium | reverse complement strand
GGCAATTGCAGTTCGAAGTGGTGGCGCACCGGCTCGAGCACGAGTACGGGGTCAAGGCCCGCATCACCGCCAGCCATTTCAACCTGGCTCGTTGGGTCAGCAGCGACGACGGCAACGAGCTCAAGAAGTTCATGGACGCCAACCAGCACCGGGTGGCCTTGGACGCGGTCGATGCGCCCACCCTGCTGGTCGACCACGGCGCTACGCTGCGCGCGGTCGAGCAGCAATGGCCCAAAATCAAGTTCCACGCCCTGCGCGAGCACGCCGGGCTGGTGTTTCAGGCCAAGATGTAAAGAGCCGGCCTGCGATGAGCGCGCCTGTGCGGAACATCGTCATCCTGATCTCGGGGGCCGGCAGCAATTTGCAGGCGCTGATGCGCGCCGCCCGTCAGGAGCAATGGGAGCAGCGCCTGCAGGCACGCATCACGGCAGTGATCAGCAACCGCAGCGATGCGCCCGGCCTGGCGCTGGCGCGCACAGCCGGCCTGGCCTGCGAGGTGGTTGATCACGCAGCGTATCCATCGCGGGACGCCTTCGATGCAGCCTTGATGACCCGCATCGACGCGCACCAACCCGCCCTGGTGCTGCTGGCTGGCTTCATGCGCATCCTTACGCCTGAGTTCGTGCAGCACTACGCGGGGCGGCTCATCAACATCCACCCCTCCCTGCTGCCCGCCTTCACCGGGCTGCACACCCACCGCCGCGCGCTAGAGGCCGGCTGCAAGGTCGCTGGCGCCACCGTCCATATGGTGACCGCAGAGCTAGACCACGGCCCCATCCTGGCGCAGGCAGCGGTACCTGTGTTGCCTGACGATAGCCCTGAGGCCCTGGCTGCACGGGTGCGGGCGGCCGAGCACCAGATCTATCCGCAAGCGGTACGCGAATGGCTGCAGGCGCATCAGGAGCAACTCAGGGTCTAAGGCCCTAAGACCTTAGCGCGCGGTCAACCCCTGCAAGGCGCAGGCTGGCGGCTCAGGCCGCCCGCTCGCCCCAAGCCGACTGGGCATCGCCAAACAGCCGGTTGACGCACTGGCGCAGCCACTGATGCCCCGGGTCGCGGTGCAGGCGGCCGTGCCAGAACTGATGAATGGCACTGTCGTCGACCGCCACCGGCAACTCGCGCTTGACCAGGGAAAAGGGCCCCACGATGCGGTCTGCAAAACGCTCGGGCACAGTGGCGATCAGATCCGAGTGCTGCAGCACATCGCCCAGGGCCACATAGTGAGGGAGCGTCAGGCGAAAGCGCCGGCGTAACTTTTTCTTCTCGAGCGCCAGATCCAGGCTGCCATGGCCGGTGCCGGCCGCTACGATGCGCACATGTTCGGCCTCGGTGTAGGTCTGCAGGCTCAGCGACTTGCGCGCAGCCAGAGTATGGCCGGCCCGCAGCAAGCAGACATATTTCTGGCGGAACAGCGCCTGCTGAAAAAAGCCGGCCTGCAACTGTGGCAGCAGGCCCAGGGCCAGGTCGATGCGCCCGCTGGCCATGTCCTCCTTCAAGGACGCCTCGGTCACGCTCAGTACCTGCAAGGTCACGCCCGGCGCCAGGCGCGCGAGCGCATCGACCAGCACCGGCAGGAAATACATCTCGCCCACATCGTTCATCGCCAGGGTGAAGCTGCGGCTGCTGCTGCTCGCCTCAAAAGCGGCGCGCACATTCAGGGCCTGCTGCAGCCCGTCCAGGGCCTCGGCCACCGGCTGCGCCAGTTGCAGGGCATAGGGCGTGGGCTCCATGCCGCCTTGAGTGCGCAGGAACAGCTCGTCCCCCAGGGCGGCGCGCAGTCGCCCCAGGGCGCTGCTGACGGCCGGCTGGCTCATGCCCAGGGCCTGGGCAACCGCTGACACCCGCCGCTTGAGCAGCAGTTGGTGAAACACCACCAGCAGGTTCAGGTCAAGTCGGGGGCTTAGCATGATTATTTGATTTTCAAATATTGATTATATTTAAGATTCGATTTACTAAATCTGATCCTCTGCGCATGATGCGCGTCAGCCACACACGGAGCAGCGCCATGCCGGAGAGCGTCATTCATTGGGAAAGGGCCGATAGCAGTCGCATCCCCTTTGCGGTCTATACCCAGCCAGAGACCCACAAAAAAGAGCTGGAGCGTTTTTTCTACCGAGGGCACTGGAGCTATGTGGGCTTGGAGGCCGAGATCCCCCAGCCCGGCGACTTCAAACGCACTGCCATCGGCGAACGCTCGGTGGTCATGACCCGCGACCTCAAGGGCCAGATCCACGTGGTGGAAAACGTCTGCGCCCACCGTGGCATGGCGTTTTGCCGCGAGCGCCACGGCAACAAGAAGGAACTGGTCTGCCCCTACCACCAATGGAGCTATGCGCTCGACGGGCAACTGCAGGGCGTGCCGTTTCGCCGCGGCGTCAGGCAGGACGGTCAGGTCAAGGGCGGCATGCCTGCCGACTTCGACCCCAAGGACCACAGCCTGAACCGGCTCAAGGTGGCCAGCCGGGGCGGTGTGGTGTTTGCCTCTTTTGACCACGAGGTCGAATCGCTCGAGAGCTATCTGGGCCCTGCCATCCGCAAGTACTTCGACCGGCTGTTCAACGGCCGGGCCCTGAAGATTCTGGGCTACAACCGCCAGCGGATTCCAGGCAACTGGAAGCTGATGCAGGAAAACATCAAGGATCCTTATCACCCGGGCCTGCTGCACACCTGGTTTGTCACCTTCGGGCTTTGGCGGGCCGACAACAAGTCCGAATTGGTGATGGACGAGCACCATCGACACGCCGCCATGATCTCCACCCGCGGCTCGGCCGGTCAGGCCCAGGGCGATACCGCGCAGGTCACCCAAGTCAGCAGCTTCAAGGCCAATATGGAGCTGCACGATGCAAGCTTTCTGGACATCGTGCCTGAGCCCTGGTGGGGCGGCCCCAGCGCGGTGATGATGACCCTGTTTCCCAGCGTCATTTTTCAGCAGCAGGTCAACAGCGTCTCGACCCGGCACATCCAGCCGGTGGGTCACGACGCCTTCGATTTCGTCTGGACCCATTTCGGCTTTGAGGACGACTCGGCCGAAATGACCGAGCGGCGCCTGCGCCAGGCCAATCTGTTCGGGCCAGCCGGCTTTGTCTCGGCCGACGACGGCGAGGTGATTGAGCTGTCGCAGCAGGCCTTTGAGACGCGACCGGAGCACCGCACCCTGGCTGAGCTGGGCGGGCGCAGCGCCGAAAACACCGACCATATGGTGACCGAGACCCTGATTCGGGGCATGTACGAGTACTGGCGCAAGGTGATGAAGGATTGATGATGGTCGATACGCAAACCTGGCTGGCTATTCAGCAGCTTTACGCCGATTACGCCCTGGCGCTCGACAGCGGCCAGTGGGACCGCTGGCCCGGATTTTTCACCGACCCCTGCGTCTACCGATTGCAGCCGCGTGAGAACTTCGACCGGGGCTTCCCGCTGGCCACCCTGTCATTTACCAGCCAGGGCATGCTCAAGGACCGGGTCTATGGCATCAGCCAGACCCTCTACCACGACCCCTACTACCAGCGCCATGTGGTGGGCGCGGCAGTGGTGCGCAAGGTGGAAGATGGCCGCATCCACAGCGAGGCCAACTATGCGGTGTTTCGCACCAAATTCGACAAAGAGAGCACGGTCTTCAATGTGGGACGCTACATCGACACCATCGTGGCGACCCCCGAGGGCCTGAAATTCGCCGAGCGCTTGTGCGTCTACGATAGCGAAATGATCCCCAACTCCATCATCTACCCGATCTGACCATGAGCAACTGGACCGATGTGGCCGCCGAGGCCGACCTTTTCGACGGCGCAGGCATCAGTGTGCTGGCCGCCGGCCGCGACATTGCCCTCTTCAAGATCGAAGACGGCGTGTGGGCCATCGACAACCTGTGCAGCCACGGCAACGCCCGCCTGTGTGATGGCTATGTGGACGGACACCAGGTGGAGTGCCCATTTCACCAGGCCATGTTCGACCTGCACGACGGTTCGGTCACCTGCGGACCGGCCACGGAACCGGTGCGCTCCTGGCCGGTAAAGATCGAAAGCGGCCGCGTCCTGCTCGACCTGGGCGACTGAAGCCTTTCCTCGCGCTGCGAGGAAAGACTCAGCCCTGAAAAGCGCGCCCCTCGGGGCCAAGTCGTGCTAAAAACCGGTGTCCTCTTGTCAGCGACACAGGAAAGAAGTAACGCATGGACCTCAACTTCACCCCCGAAGAGCAACAATTTCGCGACGACATCCGCCACTGGGTGCGTCAAAACCTCCCCGCCCACATTGCGCACAAGGTGCACCACGGCCTGCGTCTGAGCCGGGACGACATGCAGACTTGGGCCCGGATCCTGGGTAAAAAAGGCTGGCTGGGCTACGGCTGGCCGCAGGAGTTTGGCGGCCCGGGCTGGAACGCGGTACAGCGCCACCTGTTCGAAGAGGAATGCGCCCTGGCCGGCGCGCCACGCATCGTGCCCTTTGGCCCGGTGATGGTGGCGCCTGTGATCATGGCTTTTGGCAACCAGGCCCAGCAAGAGCGCTTTTTGCCCGGCATCGCCTCGGGCGAGGTCTGGTGGAGCCAGGGCTACAGCGAGCCGGGCTCGGGCTCGGACCTGGCCTCGCTCAAATGCCGGGCCGAGCGTCAGGGTGACCAATACATCGTCAACGGCCAAAAGACCTGGACCACGCTGGGCCAGTACGGCGAATGGATTTTCTGCCTAGTGCGCACCAGCAACGATGGTAAGCCGCAAACCGGCATCTCCTTCCTGCTGATCGACATGAAGTCGCCTGGCGTGAGCGTGCGGCCGATCCGCCTGCTCGACGGCGAGTGCGAGGTCAATGAGGTCTGGTTCGACAACGTCGAGGTGCCGGCCGAGAACCTGATCGGTGAGGAAAACCAGGGTTGGACCTATGCCAAACACCTGCTCAGCCACGAGCGCACCAATATTGCCGACGTCAACCGCGCCAAGCGCGAACTCGAGCGGCTCAAGCGTATTGCCAAGACTGAAGGCCTCTGGGACGACCTGCGCTTTCGCGACCAGATTGCCCTGTTGGAGGTCGACATCGTCGCGCTGGAGATGCTGGTGCTGCGCGTGCTCTCGGCCATGAACTCGGGCAAGAACGCACTGGACATTGCCGGCCTGCTCAAAATCCGCGGCAGCGAAATCCAGCAGCGCTACACCGAGCTGATGATGCTGGCCGCCGGACCCTTTGCCCTGCCGCTCATTGCCGAGGCCATGGATGCCGGCTGGCAGGGCGACCAGCCCTTTCCCGGCGGCGCCCTGCACTGTGCGCCACTGGCCTCGAACTACTTGAACATGCGCAAGACCACCGTTTATGGTGGCAGTAATGAAGTGCAGCGCAACATCGTCGCCCAGACTCTGCTCGGCTGAAAGGACGCATCATGGATTTCGATTTTTCAGACGACCAGTTGCAGCTGCGCGAGGCCGTGGCCCGCTGGGTCGATAAAGCCTACCCTTTTGAGCGTCGGCGCGAGATCGAACGCAGCGGTGGCTTTTCGCGCGAGGTCTGGGGTGAGCTGGCCGAGCTGGGCCTGACCGGCCTGGCCGTGCCCGAGGACCAGGGCGGGATGGGCATGGGCCCGGTGGAGGCCATGGTGGTGATGGAAGAGCTCGGCCGCGGCCTGGTGCTCGAGCCCCTGGCGCAGGCGCTGATCTGCGGCCGCGTGCTCAGCCAGCTCGCGCCGCAGTCGCCGTGGCTGGCCAAGCTGGCCGCAGGCCAGGCTGTGCTCAGTCTGGCTTGGCAGGAGCGCGGCGGCCGCTACCGGGCCGCGCACTGCCAGACCCTGGCCGAGGGCGATCGCCTAAACGGCACCAAGAGCGTGGTGGCCGCCGGCGATCAGGCTGATGCCTTCATCGTCTCGGCGCGGCGCGGTGGGCTGATCGCGCTTTACCTGGTCGAATCTGGTGCAGCCGGACTGAGCCGGCACGGCTACGGCACCCAGGACGGCGGCCGAGCCGCCGAGCTGCACCTCAAAGACACCCCCGCCCAGCTGCTGGCGGCCGATGGCCTGGCCGCGCTGGAGGAGGCGCTGGACATGGGCGCGGCCTGCGCCTGCGCGGAGGGCGTGGGGGCGATGGACAAGAGTCTGGCCATCACTGCCGACTACATGAACCAGCGCAAGCAGTTCGGCGTGGCCATTGCAAGCTTTCAGGCCCTGCGCCACCGCCTGGCCGACATGAAGATGCAGCTCGAACTGGGCCGCTCCATGAGTTACTACGCCTGGCTCAAGCTGCTGTCACCGGCGGCCGAGCGCACCCAGGCCGTGGCCAGAGCCAAGGTGCAATTAGGCCAGGCCATGCGCCTGGTGGGCCAGCAAAGCGTGCAATTGCACGGGGGTATCGGCGTGACCGATGAGTACATCATCAGCCATTACTTCAAAAAGCTCACCCAACTGGAGCTGAGCTTTGGCGACAGCTTGCACCACCTGGGGCAGGTGTCCGAGCGGATGCAGGAGACGGCCGGCGTTTTTGCCTGAAAAAAGCTGTGGCCTGCTAAGTCAGCAAGCGCGAATGGCGCGGCACATGCGCCATCAAAAACTCCATCTGGTCGGCCAGGATGCGCCGATTGCGCAAGATGAAGTCTTCCCACAGGCTGGGCACATAGGGCGTGTACAGGAGCGGCATGCGAGCCTGCTCCGGGGTGCGGCTGCTTTTGCGGTGGTTGCAGGTGCGGCAGGCGGTGACCACATTCATCCAGT
>CANHGF010000139.1 GCA_947460065.1 Comamonadaceae bacterium | reverse complement strand
TCATTCGTGCACTACATCAATAGTTTTGGCCAGGACAAGGTGATCTTCGGCACCGACTACCCGGTGCTCGATTTCGAGCGCACCCGCCGTGAGATCGAAGACCTTGGGCTGAAGGATTCGGTGATGATCAAGTTGTTGCGTGAAAATGCTCGCCGCCTTTATCGGCTGCCCTGATTGGTTTTTTTTCAAGGAAGTTCGACCATGAAAACAAGTTGGAAGCTCCTGGCCGCTGCACTCGCAGGCAGCCTGTGTTTACCCCTGAGCGCGCAGACGCCCGCTGCGGCCGCCAAAGTGCAGATCGGCGTGGTCACCGCGCTGACCGGCCCAATGGCCGCGCCGGGCGTGTTTCAGATGAACGGCTTCAAGCTGGCCGCTGAGGAGCTCAACGCCGCCGGTGGCATTACCGTGGGCGGGCGCAAATACCAGGTCGAGCTCAAGGTCTATGACACCCGGGCCAATCCCAGTGAGGGGGCCTCTGCGATGCAGCGCCTGGCCACGGTCGACAAGGTGCCGGTGGTTTTGGGCGAGCTGTCATCAGGCGTGGCGGCTGCTATCGCCCCGATTGCGCAGGACTATGCCTTGCCCCTGATCCTGACCGTGCCCACCGGGCCCAATCTGACCGAGCAGAGCAATCCCTTTTTGTTTCGGGTCAATGCCAATAACCTGCAGCTCAATCAGGCGCTCGCCGATTTCGTGAGTAAGCAGGGCTGGTCGCCGATTTCCTTTATCGCCTGGAACAACGATGCCGGGCGCGGTGGCGTGACGGGCATCAAGGAGCTGATGCCTGCGGCCACCAAGGATGCTTATGTCGGCTACTTCAATGTCGGCGAGGTTGACTTTGCCAGCCATGTCTCCAACATCCGCAACAACAAGTCGCAGGCGGTGATGCTGTTCATGGACGAGGAGCCGGGCAGTCTGGCGATCAAGCAGATCCGCGACGCCGGTCTGAAGGTGCAGCTGGTCGGCACCCTGGCCATGGGCTCGGACCGCTTTCTCAAGCGTCTTGACGCGCAGCGCCTGGAGGGCATGGTCCAGTACAACGCATTTCCGCCCAATGCCGATCAGCCGCGCATCAAGAGTTTCAGCCAGCGCTACAAAGCCAAGTTCGGCGAGGAGGCCCATGGCTTTGCGGCGCAATCCTATGACGGTCTGATGGTGGCTGCAGCTGCCATGCAGGCCGCGGGCACTGTGAGCAATGGCAAGGCCATACGCGATGCCTTGGCCAAGATCGACCACACCGGTGTGATTGGCCGTATCAAGTTTGACGGCAAAGGCCAGGCCAGCCCGGCGGTCTATGTGACCCAGTGGTGTGCCAACGGCAGCCGCCGCATCCTCTACCCCGACAGCGCCAAGGCCGGCTGCGGCGCGGGCTGATGGAGCTTGTGACGGGCTTTGCTCGGAGTTGGCATGGGTGAGGTGCTGCTTGAACAGCTCATCAACGGATTGATGATGGGCTCGGTCTATGTGCTGGTGGCCTTGGGCATGGTGCTCATCTACGGGGTGATGCACGTGGTCAATTTCGCCCACGGCGTGCTGTTCACCCTGGGCGGCTACCTTGGCTATTTTTTCTATCACCGGGTGTTCGACAGCTACCCGCTGGCCATCGTGCTGGCGGTGCTGTCGCTGGCGGTGATCGGGGTGTTGCTCGAGCGCGGCGTGTTCAGGCCGCTGACCGGCAATTTGCGCAACCAGGTGATCGCCTCGCTCGGGCTTATTTTGTTTCTGGAGAATCTGGTGGTGGCGCTGTGGGGGCCCAATGCCCTGCAATGGAAGGTGGCGACCACCGAGCAATGGGTCCAGATGGGCGAACTGCGCTTTAGCCTGCATCACCTGGGCATCATTGCCGTGACCTTGCTGCTGGTCACTGCCCTGGGCTTGTTTCTCAAGTACACCCGTTTTGGCACCGCTATCCGGGCCACCAGCCAGAGCCAGGAGGCGGCGATTGTGGTGGGTATACCGGTGCGCACGGTGCAGTGGAGCAGCTTTGCGCTCGGTTGCATGCTCGCCGGTGTGGGCGGCGCTTTGGTCGGGCCGCTGTTTTTGGTCTTCCCCCAGATGGGCGATGTGCCCTTGATCAAAGGCCTGGCCGGCATATTGCTCGGCGGCATGGGCAGTGTGCCCGGTGCGGTGATCGGCGGCATGATTTTGGGCGTCACCGAGTCGGTGTCCACGCTGTTTTTGCCCACCGACTACCGTGATTCGATCGCCTTCATGATGATGGTGGCGATTTTGTTGCTGCGGCCGCAAGGTCTGTTCGGTCAGCGCATGCGGGGTGAGGATTGATGGCACGCAGCCTGCTATGGGTCCTGGGCCTGCTGGTGCTCGCCGCCTTGCTGAGCGCGCCGAACTGGACGGCCGACCATCCTTACGTGCTGCATATGCTGGTGCTGATGTGCATCTTTGCCATCCCGGCGGTGGGCTTGAACCTGATGCTGGGCTACAGCGGCCTGGTCTCCTTAGGTCACATGGGTTTTGCGGGTCTGGGCGCCTACACCGCAGCGGTGCTGATGGTCGATGCCCGCTGGAGCTTCTGGAGCGCGCTGGGTGCGGCGACGATCGCTTCGGGCCTGGCGGGCGTATGCATAGGCCTGATTTGCTTTCGTTTTCGCGGCCACTTCTTCATGATCGTCACCCTGGCCTTCGGCTTGCTGCTGCATGCGGTGATGAACAACTGGGATGCGGTCACCCGCGGTGCGGCCGGTTTTGCCGGCATACCCCGCCCGCGGCCTGTGCAATGGGGCGATGAGATCATCTCTTTCGGCCCCTTGCCGCACTTTTATTATTTGGCCTTGGGCCTGGCGCTGCTGGCATTCGCGGTGCAGTACCTGGTGGTGCGTTCGGACCTGGGGCGCATCTTGTCGGCCATCCGGCAGGACGAGCGACTGGCTCGCTCGCGCGGCGTCGATGTGCTGCTCTACAAGACGGTGGTGTTTGCGTTGGGCAGCGCGCTGGCCGGTGTCGGCGGCGTCTTGCAGGTGTCTTTCCTGCGGGTGGCGGCGCCGGCGAGCTTCAATATGCTCGAGAGCATCAACACCGTGCTGATTGTGATTGTGGGCGGCGCCGGCTCGCTCATGGGCCCGGCCCTGGGCGCCTTGCTTTATGTGGCGCTGCCCGAGTGGCTGCGGCTGGCCAATGAATGGCGGCTGGTGATTTTCGGTGGTCTGCTGGTGCTCATCACCTTGTTTGCGCCAGCTGGCCTGGCCGGACTGCTGAGTAGCTTGTGGCGCCGCCTGAGCCCGCCGCGTGGAGGCTCTTCGTGAGCATTCTTCAGGTCAGTGGCTTGGCCAAGGCCTACGGCGGTATACGCGCGCTCGAGGGGGTGGACTTCGACATTGCCGGTCCTGGCATCTACGGCCTGATTGGCCCGAATGGCGCTGGCAAGACCACCTTGTTCGACGCGGTGGCTGGCACCGTCAAGCCTGACAGCGGCCGGGTCATGCTGCAGGGGAAGGACGTGACCGGCTGGCCCTCACACCGCATGGCACGCGCTGGCATTTCGCGCACCTTCCAGGAATGCCGGGTGCTGGCCGAAGAAAGCTGTCTGGACAATGTCTTGTTTGCTGCCCAGCCCAAGGGTTTGGGCGCCACCGTGCGCCAGTTGGTCACCCGCGCGAGCGGCCACCGACGGGATTTGCGGGAGGAGGCGATGCGCCTGCTGAGCATGGTGCGCTTGCAGGACTATGCCCACCAGCCGGCGGCCCTGCTCTCGTTCGGTCAGCGGCGCCTGCTGGAGATCGTCTCGACCTTCATCAGCAGCCCGGAGGTCTTCTTGCTCGACGAGCCGGCCTCGGGCGTCAATCCAGCCTTGCTGGAGGTACTGGCTGACTTTATTTCGGCGATGTACGCCGAGCGGCCGCGGGTGTTCCTGGTGGTGGAGCACAACATGGAATTCATCATGTCGCTGGCCCAGGACATCATCGTGATGCACCAGGGCCGTGTGCTCGAGCGCGGCACGCCGGCCCAGGTGCAAGCCAGCCCCGCTGTGATGGAGGCCTACCTCGGATGAAGCCGGTACTCAGCATTGAGGCCTTGAGCGCCGGCTATGGTGGGCGCCTGATCCTGCAGGACGTGAATCTGCAGGTGCAGCCCGGCGAGATCATGACCATCATCGGGCACAACGGGGCGGGCAAGTCCACCTTGTTGCGCGCGATTTTCAACCTGGTACCCTCCCGCACCGGCCGTATCGTGCTGGGCGAGCGCGATGTCAGCGCACTGCCTTCGGACCGGCTGCTGATGGCCGGCGTGGCCTACATCCCTCAGCACCGCAGTGTGTTTCCGCGCCTGACCATCGAGGAGAACCTGCAGATGGGCGGCTATCTGGTGCGCGACAAGGCCTTGCTGGCCCAGCGCATCGACCGGGTGCTGAACTTGTTTCCGATTCTCAAGACGCGCGCCGGTCAGCTGGCTGGCATGATGTCGGGCGGCGAGCAGCGCATGCTAGAGATCGCACGCACCTTGCTGCAAGAGCCGCAACTGATCATGCTTGATGAGCCGTCGATCGGCCTGTCGCCCAAGATGGTCGATGCGGTGTTTGACAACGTGCGGCTGCTGCGGGAGCAGGGCAAGGCCATCCTGATGGTTGAGCAAAACGTGCGCAAGGCCTTGTCGATTTCCGACCGCGGCGGCGTGATGGAGTTGGGCAGCCTGCGCATGCAGGACCAGGCCGCGCGTTTGATCGGCGACGAGCGGGTGGCTCGCCTCTACCTGGGACGTCGCTAGCCAGGTGCAGCGCTGGCCTGAGTGCTCAGGCCAGGCTCTGGCCGCCGGCGCTGCGCCGGCCTGAACTTTTGACCTGGCTCGCGGCGCAGTCCTTGCAGCTTCCGTACAGCGTCAGGTCATGGTTGTCCACGGTAAAGCCTTGAGGCGCCAGGCGTGACAGGTCGCCCGGGCAGGCGTGGACATCGAACACCCTTTGGCACTGCCGACACTGAAAGTGGTGGTGGTGCTGATGGCCCGCCAATTCAAAGCGGGGGTTCTCCCCGGGCAGATTGACCTCGCTGAGCTCACCTTCATCGGTCAGGCTGCGGATATTGCGGTAGACCGTGGCGATGCCCAGCCCCGGCACGTCGGCCTGGGCCGCGTCGAGCACTTCCTGCGGCAGCAAGGGCCGTTCAGCCCGGGCGATCGCATCGCGAATGGCGCTGCGTTGGCGGGTGTTTCGTTCCATGGCTCAAGCTTAATCGATCGTCGGTAGAGTTTGTGTATGATAACGCGATATCAATATCAAATAATTCTCTTAGGCCCTTGTAAAACCGTAACTCGGAGCATTTGATTCATGACCCAACAAACTAAATCCATTCCTGGCCGCGAAGGGGGTGGTCGTGGCGCAACCGTTCGCCGATTCTTCAGCACTGCGCCTTACCGCTGGTGCATCGCCTGGGCCCCGCTTTTGCTGACCCCTGTCGCTCAGGCGCAGTCGCCCGCGAGCTGGCAGTGGGGTGCAGTGCTCGATGTGACGCACAGCACCCACAGTCTGGCCGAGGGCGGCCGTGACCGCGGTCTGCAACTCGGTCACAGCGACCTGATGGCCAGTGGCCCAGTGGGCTCGCAGCTCAAGGCGCAGGTGTCTGCGGCCTTTGCCACCCATGAGGGCAAGCTGGAGAAGAATATCGAGGAGGCCTGGCTGGAAACCACCCGCCTGCCCGCCGGCTTGCAGCTGCGCGCAGGGCGCTTTGCCTCGCAGATCGGCTACCTCAACCAGCAGCATCCCCATGCCGATGATTTTGTCGAACGGCCTTTGCTCTATCGCAGCTTCCTGGGCGGCCATTGGAACGATGACGGACTGCGTTTGAACTGGACTGTGCCGACGCCTTTTACCTGATGCTGGGCGCCGAAGTCTTTGGCGGCAAACGTTTGGTCGAGCAGGCGCAGGAAGCGGCTCCGCGCTTGGGTGCCCGCACGCTTAGTGTCAAGGTCGGTGCTGATTTTGATCGCTCCAACAGCTGGCAGCTGGGCTGGTCGCAGCTCTATAACCGGCGCCAGGCTGTGCAGGAAGACCACGGGGACGAGGAGGGCGCCCATGCGGTCCATCAGCAGCATGGTGCCCGCTTCAGTGGGCACCGCATGTCGCTGGTGGATTTGACCTGGAAGTGGGCGCCTGATGGCGACGGCCGGCATCGCCAGGTGCGGCTGGGTGTGGAGGCCGCGCAGATCAATGGCGTCGCAGGCGCTGATGAGCCGGGTGCCCGCCACAGCGCTCAAGCGATTGCCTTGGTGTGGCGCTGGCACAGCCAGTGGGAGCTGGGCGCGCGCCTCGATGCCCTGCGGGTCCGAGTAGCCCACGAAGGCGAGCTCGAGCGGGCGAAGTTGCGGGAGCGTTCGTTGATGCTGGCCTATAAGCCCAGCCACTTGCAGACTTTGCGACTGCAGTACGCCAGCCAGGGGCAGGCGCAGGGCTTTGACAAGCCGGTGCGCCGTGCGCTGCAAATTCAATATGTGCTGGGCTTTGGTGCCCATCCGGCCCATGCCTACTAGGCATTTCAAACGCCTGGCTGGCGCCGCCATGGTGGCTGCGCTGTGCGGGGCTGGCCCGGCAGCGGCCCTGACGGTGTTTGCCTGTGAACCTGAATGGGCCGCGCTGACCCGCGTGATGTCGCCCGACGCCCGGGTGCATGTAGCAACGCATTCATTGCAAGACCCGCACCACATAGAGGCCAGGCCGGCGCTGATCGCCCAGTTGAGGCAGGACGATC
>CANHGF010000138.1 GCA_947460065.1 Comamonadaceae bacterium | reverse complement strand
TGGACTTCCTCATGGAGGGCGCCAAAGACAAGAGCAATCCGAACGTCGACTACGGCGCGCTTGTCTCGGCCCTGAAGGCACGCAATGTGCGATTCGAGATTTGCGAAATCACCCTCAGAAACCGCAACCTGACCAAGGCACAGTTCTCGATGGACGCCGAATTCACCCCCTCGGGCGTGGTACGGGTCGGCCGGCTGCAGGCCCGAGAGGGCTACGGCTATATCAAGCCCTGAGGCGGCCGAGCGCCGCATCAAGGCTCAGATCATCGGCACCAGAGAGCCGTCCATCATCAGGTTGACGCCATTGATGTAACTGGCCCGGCTGGAGGCCAGGAACACCACCGCGTTGGCCACCTCCTGCGGGTCGGCTATCCGGCCCAAAGGCAACTTCTCAACCGTGCGGGCCAGGGCCGTCTCTTTGGAGATCTGGCTGTTGCGGGCATCGGTTTCGATGGCCTTGTCCAAGCGTTCGGTCAAGGTCATGCCGGGATTGACCCCGTTGACCCGCACCCCCTGCCCTGCGTAAGCATTGGCCAGGCCGGCGGTGGCGAGCATCAGCGCCGCATTGGCCGAACCGCCAGGCAGGTGCACCGGGCTGGCGACCTTACCGCCATTGCCGATCACATTGACGATGGCGCCCTGCCCGCGCGCTGCCATCGCCTTGATGGTGGGGTCCATCATGTGGACATAGCTAAAGAACTTGGACTGCATCGCATCGTGCCAGGCCTGGGGCGTCAGCTCGGGCGCGGGTGTGCGCTTGGCCGCCCCTGCCGAGTTGACCAACACATCAACCGGGCCATTGAGGCTTTGCGCCTGCGCCAGCGCCTGAGCCGCCTGGCCTGCATCGGTCAGATCGGCCGCGCACACATGGACCACTGCCGAAGGCACTTGCTCCAGGAGCTTGCGCTTGGCGGCGTCCAGGGTTTCGGCCTGCCGAGCCACCAACGTGACGCGGGCGCCCTCTTGCAAGAAGGCAGCGGCGCAGGCCAGGCCAATGCCCTTACTGCCGCCGGTGATCAGTACATGTTTGTCTTTCAGATTCAAATCCATGGTGTGTCCAAAGTACGAGGTTCAAGAAAGGGTCAGGCCGACCAGCGCGCGCAGATCGGCCAGTTGCTCAGTGGCGCAAATTTGCTCGACCAGGCGATCGGCATCGCAGTGCGGCGCGCCATGGGCGACCAGGTCGTGAAACTTCAAGGCCAGCCCGGCGTCGTCCAGGCTGGGATGCTCCTCACCCGGTGCCGGCCTATGGCGGGCCTGCAGCAGCGCGCCCTGGTGCAGCTGGACTTCGACCGCCGCCTCCTGTTGGCTCAAGCCCTCATCGGCCAGCACCTGCACCTTCGCGCGCAGGGCTTGGCTCTGCGCCACTGCTGCATCGGTAAAGCGGCGCACACCGGCCTCGCCTTCGAGCAGCATGATGGCCGCCGCATGCTGCAAGCTGAGCTTGGCCGCCATGCCGTCGGCCGGCTGGGGACGGTTGGCGCGGGTAGCGGCCAGGGGCGCGACCCGCAGCGTGATCTGCGCCACCGCATCGGCCGCGAGCACGCCGTGCGCTTGCACCAGCGCCAGGCAGGCCTTGAGCGTCGGGTGCAAAAGAAAGCCGCAGGGATAGGGTTTGAAGCGGTTGTCCTCGACCTGCCAGTGGGCATCGGCACCCGGCAGCTTGCCGAGCGCGAAGCTGCCCTCGCCCATCAGCGCGCCGAAACCAAAGCGATCTTCCAGCACCGCAGTGCTGGCGCTCAGCCCCGCCTGCGCGTACTGGGCAGCCAGCAGACCATTGCGCGCCGCGTGGGCAATGTTCAAGCTCTTGGCGCTGCTGCCCAGGCTGGCCACCAGACCGCTGGCCTGGCTTGCGGCATGGCCCAGAGCCCAGACCATACGAGCTTCGTCAAGCTGCATCAGTCGGCCTACGGCAGCGGCGGCGCCGAACACACCACAGCTTGCGGTGATGTGCCAGCCCTTGGCGTAATGCTCGGGCGATACGGCAAGCCCCACCGCGCATTCGACCTCCATACCCAACAGGAAGGCCAGCAGCGCGTCGGCACCGCTGCAGGGGTACTGGCTGCTCCAGGCCACCACGGCCGAAGCCACCGGGCCGGCCGGATGAATGGCGGTGGCCCAGTGGGTATCGTCGAAGTCCAGGATGTTGGAGGCAAAGGCGTGGACCAGTGCAGCCGAAGGCAGATCAAGCCGCTCACTTCGCCCCAAAAGCGGCGCTGAGCCTGCGGCCCCGAGCGGCCGCAGGGCAGACACCAGGCGGTCGACCTGCGGGTCGGCGGCGCCACCCAGAGCGCAGCCCCACCAGTTCAGCCAGGAACGCCGCGTGGCCAGGCGCGCCACCTCAGGCACCTGGGCCCACTGCGTTTGTACCGCCCATCGGGCCAGAGCCAGCGTGGGGGATTCAAGCAGATCGTCCATCCAGGCTCAGTTGGCCACCACACCGGCGCGCTTGACCACCGGACCCCAGCGATCGAGCTCCTGCTTGACGTAAGCGGCGGCCTGCTCGGGGCTGCCGCCCAGCGGCTCGGTCCCCTGGGCCGCAAAGCGCTCGAGCACATCGGGTGACTTGAGCGCCTGATTCACCTCGCGGTTGATGCGGGCAATGAATTCGGGTGGCGTACCGGCCGGCGCCATCAGCCCATACCACAGGGCCACATTGACCGCCGGCAGCCCGAGTTCAGCAAAGGTCGGGACCTGCGGCAACAGCGGGTTGCGCTTGGGGCTGGCCGCTGCCAGCACGCGAATCTTGCCGGAGGTGACGTGCTGCAGCAGCGAAGGCGCGCCGTCAAACATCACTTGAACCTGCCCGCCCACCAGATCGGCCACCGCAGGGCCGCTGCCACGGTAAGGGGCGTGCAGCATGTCGACCGAAGCGGCCCCTTTGAGCAACTCGCCAGCCATGTGGGGCGCGCCACCATTGCCCGACGAGGCAAAGGCCAGCTTGCCCGGCCGCTCGCGGGCCAGGGTCAGGAACTCGGCCAAGGTGTTGACCTTGAGCTCGGCGTTGACCGTCATGATCAGGGGCAAGCTGGCCAGCATGGTCACCGGCGCAAAAGAGGCCACCGGGTCATAGGGCAGCTTGGCCATCAGGTGCGGGCCAATGCCGTGGGTGGTGATGGAGCTTTGCAGCAGGGTGTAGCCATCGGGCGCCGACTTGGCCACAAAGTCGCTGGCCAGGGTACCGCTGGCGCCGGCCTTGTTTTCAACCACCACCGGTTGCCCCATCGAGGCCGAGAGCTTGCTGGCCAGCAGGCGGGCGATGAAGTCAGCTGCGCCGCCCGGCGGCACCGTCACGATCAGCTTGATCGGCCGGTTCGGATAGGGGCCAGCCGGGGCCTGGGCATGCGCCCCAACCACGGCCAGTCCAAGGAAAAAAACCGTCAGGGATCTCACCCACGAAACTGCCATTCGAAACTCCTTCGGCTCAAGCCATCGCCCCCGACTCGTAAGCATGCACATGGTCCAACCGGGGCAAAGCCCCGGATTAAAGCAAAACCTGAGCCTCGGTCTGCGGGGACGATCAGGTATCCGACAAGCATGCACAACCTTTAGGTGGGCCGACTGGCTGCCCCATGGAACCCACAGACACAAAAAACGACCGCAGTGGTGGCCCTTCTGGTGTGCATTTTCTGGCCCCAAGCCGGTGGCCAGAGGGTCGGGGTCAATCTGCGTCAGTGACCGGG
The DNA here is from genome assembly GCA_947460065.1 of Comamonadaceae bacterium. Lineage (GTDB taxonomy): Bacteria > Pseudomonadota > Gammaproteobacteria > Burkholderiales > Burkholderiaceae_C > Polaromonas. The sequence goes on along the minus strand of CANHGF010000138.1, from coordinate 3,027 downwards.
TCGGGCAAGACCTTGCCGGGGTTCAGGATCCCCTTGGGATCCAATGCGGCTTTAAGCGTTCGCATCACGGCAATTTCTGCAGGACTTCTCGAATGGTGAAGGTGCGCCCGCTTGATCGTGCCGATGCCGTGCTCGGCAGAGATGGAGCCCTGCCACTGCCCCACCACGCCGTACACCACCTCTTCGATGTCTGCCTCAGGCTGAGCGCCATCGACCACTTTCACCCCGATGTGCACATTGGAGTCTCCGACATGCCCGAAGAAAACCGTCTGCATCTGAGGCCACCGGCTTCGCAATTGGGCTTTGAGGGCCTCGACAAAATGGCCGATCTGCCCTGTCGGAACGCTGACATCAAAGCCCACATGCGGCCAGAACACGGCGCGAAACTCACCGGAAGAATCTCGGACCGCCCAGATCCTGCGCGCATCGCTGTCCGACTGCGCGATGACCACGTCCGCAATGAGCCGTTGACTCAAGGCATCGGCCAAGACACCTTCAAAATGCTCATTATCTGTAGCCGGTGAAGTCCCTTGCGCTTCCAGCAGGACGTAGCCGCCATGACCGTGAGGCAGCGGCTTGCTCAGACGCGGCAGGCCATTGGTCATGCGCTCATAAAAATCTGGCCACATCAATTCAAAGGCCGACAAGCGGGCGCCCAGGTTTTGCCGGGCGTGGTTCAACAGGCCAAGCACCGACTCGTAGTCGGCCAGCGCACACAGCGCAGTCTGGGTGGTGCGAGGCTGGGGAAACAGTTTGAGCACGGCCCGGGTGATGACCCCCAGCGTGCCTTCGCTGCCGACAAAGAGTTGCTTGAGGTCATAGCCTGTGTTGTCCTTGAGCATCAGGTTCATGTGGCTCAAAACCGTTCCATCGGCCAGCACCACCTCCAAGCCCAGCACAAGGTCTCGGGCCATGCCGTAGCGCAGGACACGATTGCCGCCCGCATTGGTCGACAGGTTTCCACCAATCGTGCAGGAATCGCGCCCCCCGAGGTCCAAGGGGAAAAACAGGCCGCGGTCAGCGGCTGCCGCCTGCACACGCCCCATCGTGACGCCCGCCTCCACGCTGATCGTCGACGAGGCCGCATCCACCGCTTCAATTCGGTCCATTTTCTCGAGCGACACCAGCACGCAGTCCAAGACCGGCTGTGCCCCACCGGCCAGACCGGTCAAACCACCTTGAGGCACCACCGGCACACCGTGGGAGTGGCACAGCTTAAGCAAGGCGCTGACATCCTGTGTTGATGCGGGACGAACCAAGGCACGCGCCGTGCCAACAGGGCTGCTCGTCATCCAGTCGCTGAAGTGCTTTTCAGGGATGTTGCCCCTCAGAAAAACCGATGGCTGGCCCATGCACTGGATCAGCGCGGCATCGAAATCATTCATCGTCAGTCCCCGCAGGAAGGCTAGGGTTTCCCCCTTAGGGCGCAATTACAGCCCCAACTACTATTTGTTGTCAAGGCAACAACTCACCAAGACGTCCATGCCCGCTCCGTATCTTGTCTGTGTGGCTCAGGCGGCACCGGTCTACCTGGACCTGGCCCAGTCCCTTGAAAAAGCCCGGGCCCTCATTGCGCAGGCCGCCCGCGAGGGTGCGAAATTGATCGCCTTTCCAGAGGTTTGGTTGCCCGGCTACCCTTGGTGGATCTGGCTTGACAGCCCAGCCTGGGCCGATCAACAGGGACTGAGCCAACTCTTTCAGGAGCAGGCCCTGAGCCGCAACTCCCATGAACTGGCCAGCATCGCTCGATCGGCCGCAGACCATGGCATCCACGTCCTCATGGGAGCCGCCGAGCGTGACGGTGAGCGGCTGTACATCGCCCAATGGCTGATCGACGATGCCGGGCAAGTCCGGATGCATCGGCGAAAGCTCAAGCCCGGGCCGGTGGAACTGAAGGTTTTTTCCGAAGGCGGCACTGGGGATCTGCAAGTGGTGGACACCAGGCTCGGACGCGTCGGTGCCTTGGCTTGCGCAGAGCACCGGCACCCTTTGTTCAAGCACGCCCTGCACCTGCAGCATGAAACCCTTCATGTGGCAGCCTGGCCCAGCTTTCCCCTGAGGAATATCCCCCACATGCCCAGTGCGCAGACCTTCCTGGCATTGAGTCGCTCCTATGCGCTTGAAGGCGGTTGCTACGTCCTGGCGCCCTGTGCCCCGGTCACGCCGGAGGTGGTGATGCGTTTGTGTGACACCCCGCACAAGTCAGACCGTTTGCAAGCCGGTGGTGGTTATGCACAGATCTTTGCGCCCAGTGGCGAGCCGCTGTGTACGCCCCTGCCCCCAAATGAAGAAGGCTTGCTGTACGCCCAGATCGATCCGCAGACCTCCCTCGCAGCGCGGCAGGCCTTTGACTTGTCGGGGCACAGCGCACGATCGGATGTGGTGCGACTGCAAGGTCCGGCCGACTTGGGCGCAGCCGGTGCATCCACTGAGGTCGTGTCATGAACCGGACCGCCTCGCGCAAGGGGGTGGATGTCACCCAAAACCTATCGTTTCGCATCATTGCCCTGGCCAGCGCCTTGGGCCGATCAGCGGCCACCGCCATCCCCGATGAAGTGGGCATCTCGGTAGCCCAATGGCGCGTCATTTCAGTGATCGGCAGCCGGCCCGGCATTTCCTTTGGCGCGCTTGTGCGAATTCTGGAGATTGACAAAGGCTGGATCAGCCGCACCCTGGCCAAATTGCAGCAAGAGGGCTTGGTCGCCTCCGAGCCCGATCCGCGAGATAAGCGACAGTTCATGCTGACACTCACCGAAGCGGGCGTTGCGCTGCATGTCAAAGGATCGCGCATCTCAAGACGCCGACAGCAGCAACTGGAGGCGGAATTCACGCCACAGGAATACGCCAACCTCGAAAAACTCTTGGATCGTCTGCACAAAGCCGCAGAACGTCTGAGCGCACTGTGATGATCAAGCTCTCCGAAGAGCACCAGGCCATGCTCGAAGGCACTCGAGGCGAACCTTGGCGCTGGGCCATGGCGCAGCAGATGAAGGTCGCACAATTTTTTGGCAGTACGCACTTCGTGCC
>CANHGF010000137.1 GCA_947460065.1 Comamonadaceae bacterium | reverse complement strand
TGGCGGCCGCCTTGGAATACGAGGGCGGGCGTTACCTCACCGCTTATGCGCTGGTGCGTGCGCTCAAGGCCGGCTTGATCGAGGCGCCACCCGCGCTGCGCAGCAAGGCGGTCCGTCTGTTGACCATACACGGGGCCAAGGGCCTGGAGGCCGAGCTGGTGCTGCTGCTCGATACCGACGCGCCGGCGCGCGCGGCCGAGAGCATGGGCGTGCTGGTCGACTGGCCGGGCCAGCATGAGCATCCTGAGCGCTTTGTCTTTTTGCTCAGCGAAAGCCGCCCCCAGGCCTGCGCCCTTGACCTGCTGGCCAGCGACCTGGCGGCGCGTGAGCGCGAGGAGCTTAACGCTCTTTATGTCGCGATGACCCGGGCGCGTCAGCTTCTGGTCATTTCCGCCTGCGAGCCGCACCGTGACAGCGGCCGCAGTTGGTGGAAGCGTTTGTTCGATCAGGCAGGGCAGGCCGAGGTCCACGCCGCCGCGCCCGCCTTGCCCCAGGCTGGAAGCGCGACGGTGCTGTTGCCTGTGCTCCCCGATCTGCCAGACATGAGGGCAGCAGGCGCTGAGCCCTCGCAGGGCCGGTCGGCGCTCGAGCCGCCTTCTGACGTGGCCCGCATCGGCTTGGCCATGCACCGTCTGCTGGAGTGGGGCAGCACGGCGGATCCACACATGCGCATGGCTGCGCGCGAGTTTGCCTTGGACGCAGAGCAGGCGCAAAGCGCCCGCCAGGCGGCTGATCGCATCCTGCAAGGCGAGGGCGCCTGGGTTTGGCGCAGTGCGGATTTGCTGTGGCAGGGCAGCGAGGTCGAGCTCGCCTATGAAGGGCAGTTGATGCGGCTCGATCGCCTGGTGCAGCGCCGCGATGGCACTTGGTGGGTGCTCGACTTCAAGTCTCACGCCAGCCCGCAGACTCAGGCCGACTTGCTGCTGCAGTTGCAGACCTATGCGCGCGCCGTTGCAGCCCTGCACCTGGGTCAGCCTGTGAAGGCCGCCTTTTTGACCGCGCAGGGGCGCTGCATCGAGGTCGAGCTCGGCGCTGCCTCGGCCAGCGCTTGATCCAGCCTTGGCCCGAAGGCCGACCATAATGTCGGCTTTTCCAAACAGGCTGCGTTTGCACCATGTCCGCCGACGACAGCACATCTGCGATTGAAGCGAAGGAGCCAGGCCCCCAGGAGGTCGCCGTGATCGGCGGCGGTCCGGCCGGGCTGATGGCAGCGCAGGTACTCACCGGCGCCGGCGTGCCGGTGCGTGTGTTTGACAGCATGGCCTCGGTGGGCCGCAAATTCCTTTTGGCCGGGCGAGGCGGCCTGAATCTCAGCCACAGCGAAGCCCTGGACCGCTTCGTCGGCCGCTATGGCGAACAAACCGCTGTGGTGGCAGAGTGGCTGGCCGAGTTCGGGCCCGCACAGGTGGTGCAGTGGGCGCGCGAGCTTGGGGTGGAGACCTTCGTCGGCTCCTCCGGGCGTATTTTTCCGTGCGACTTCAAGGCCGCGCCCTTGCTGCGCGCCTGGCTGCATCGCTTGCGCCGAACGGGCCTGCAGCTGTCGATGCGGCACCGTTGGCAGGGCTGGAGCCCGCAGGGGGAGTTGCTGTTCGATACGCCCAGCGGCCCCAGGTCGGTGGCTGCCTCGGTGGTGGTGTTGGCCCTGGGTGGCGGCAGCTGGTCGCGGCTCGGTTCGGACGGTCTGTGGCAGTCCACCCTGGGACAGGCCGGTGTGAGCTTGCAGCCCCTGATGCCTTCCAACTGCGGTTTCGATGTGGCCGGCGCGCAGGCAGCGGGATGGTCCGAGTTTTTTCGCAGCCGCCATGCCGGCCAGCCCTTCAAGTCGGTGGCGCTGTCCTTCACCGATTCGCAAGGGCGCAGTTTTTCCCGCCTTGGTGAATTTGTGGCCACCGAGACAGGCGTCGAAGGCAGTCTGATCTATGCCGCTTCTGCGCTCTTGCGCGACGAGATCGCGCGTCATGGCCACGCCACATTTCACCTGGACTTGTTGCCCGATCGCTCGGCCCAGCAGGTGCTGGCCGAGGTGGCGCGGCCACGCGGCTCGCGCTCGCTGGCCTCGCACCTCAAGGGCAGGCTGAACCTGGCGGGCATCAAATCGGCGCTGCTGCACGAGCTGCTGAAAGCAGACGACTGGCAGGATGCCGTCCGGCTGGCCGCTGCCATCAAGGCCCTGCCGGTCACCTTGCGCGCCGCCCGCCCGCTGGAAGAAGCCATCAGCAGCGCTGGTGGCGTGAGGCTGGGTGCAGGTGTCGATGAGCAGCTGCGCCTGCGCGCCACCATCCCTGCGGGCCAGGCGGTTTTTTGCGCAGGCGAAATGCTGGACTGGGAAGCGCCGACCGGCGGCTACCTTCTGACCGCCTGCCTGGCCAGCGGCTGGGTGGCCGGCCAAAGTGCTTTGGCGCAATGGCGCGCGCAGAGCGGCGTGACAGCCCTGGGCCATTGAGTCAATCCGGACAGACCCCTGGCGGTCAACACCTGCCCTGGAGTTGCGGCCTCATGGTTTGAAGCCGGGGTCGATGCGATCTGGCGTCTTTGAGGTAAACGAAGTCCTACTGAAGGTCGACAAGCACTGTCCATTGCTCCCCTTGCCTGCTGGGGTCACCCCAAAGCCTTACGAGGACGAGTCCAGGGTTAACCTCTGTTGCCGCTCACCGGTTAATAGTAGGATGTTTTTGACGCCGCTCAGGGCGTTGACCCCAACGAGGAGACAACATGGCTCGATTTAACCTGAAGGTGAACGGTAAGGCGCGTACGGTCGACGCCGACGCCGACACTCCCTTGCTTTATGTGCTGCGGGATAACCTTGCGCTGCGCGGTCCGCGTTTCGGCTGCGGCCTCGGGCAGTGCGGTGCTTGTACGGTCCACGTCAACGGCGAAGCGCAGCGCTCCTGTCTGCTGCCGATCAGCAGCGTGAAGGGCGAAGTCACCACGCTCGAAGGCTTGGGCACGGTCGCAGCGCCGGGCAAGCTGCAGCAAGCTTTCATCACCGAGCAAGCCGCGCAGTGCGGCTATTGTGCGAACGGCATGATCATGACCTCCGCGGCGCTGTTGGCTAAGAACCGCAACCCCAGCGAGACCGATATTCGCAACGCGCTCGCCGGCAATCTCTGCCGCTGTGGCACCCATCAACGCATTGTTGCCGCAGTCAAGCGTGCAGCAACGGCCTGAGGAGGCGAAGATGAATCTCACTCAATCTGGTTTTGATCGCCGCGCTTTCTTGAAGGCGTCCGGCGCACTGACTGTGGGCTTTTCGATGCTGGGCGCACGCGTCGCCGATGCGGCCATCGAATCGGCCACAACCTTGCGTCCACCGAAGTCTGTGGCTAACGAGGCGATCGATTCATGGCTTGTGATCAGCCCGAATAATCGCATCACGATCTTCTCAGGCAAAGTCGATCTCGGCACGGGTGCTCGCACTGCGCTTGCGCAAATGGCCGCTGAAGAACTCGATGTGTCCTTCGATCAGATCGAGATGGTCATGGGCGATACCGCGACAACGCCAGATCAATGGCTGACAGCCGGCAATCTGACGATCTTTCAAGGCGGCTCTGAGCTGCGCCGTGCTGCGGCCAGTGCCCGCCGCGTGCTCGTCGACCGTGCCGCCCAGCGCCTGGGCGCGCCAGTGGGTGATTTGATTGTGGAAGACGGCGTGGTTCGCCTCAAAACCAATCCGCGCCGCGCGGTGGCTTACAGCGAGCTGTTGGGCAGCGGGCTGCAGTTAAAGGTCGATCCGAAGATCGAACTCAGGAAGTCGGCTCAGTACAAGGTGATCGGCAAGTCGATCCCGCGCGTTGATATTCCTGCCAAGGTCACAGGTGAGTTTGAGTATGTGCACGATGTGCGCCTGCCGGGTATGTTGCATGCACGCGTGGTGCGGCCCGACGATCTCGGCGCCAAGCTGGTCTCGTTTGACGATTCGGCGGCCAAGCGCGTGGGCGGCTTCGTTCAGACGGTGCGCAAGGGTGATTTTATTGCTGTGGTCGCGCGCAGCGAATGGGCTGCGGTCAAGGCGGCTCGCGCATTGAAGGTCAACTGGTCGGCCGGCACGGGTCTGCCCGATCAGGCCACGGTGTTCACCCACTGGCGCAGTCGCCCGCTCGCCAAGGAAGAAGTGACGCAGACGGTCGGTGATGTTCAGGCAGCCCTGCAAGGTGCGGCCACACGGATTAAGGCCTCCTATGAGTTCGCCGTGCAGACGCATGCCACGATCGGGCCATCGTGCGCCGTAGCCGACTTTAAAGGCGGCAAGCTCACGGTTTGGTCCTCATCGCAAGCCACACACTCGATGGTCCATGAGCTATCGGTGGTCACCAAGATGCCGAAGGACGCGATCCGCTTGGTGTTTCTCGAAGGTGCCGGTTGCTATGGGCGCAATGGCACCGAGGATGCCGCTGCCGATGCTGCTTTGATTTCGCAGGAAATAGGCAAGCCGGTGCGGGTGCAGTGGACACGAGCCGACGAGACCGCCCGCTCGCCCAAGAGCCCGCCCCGCGCGATGGACATGGAAGCTGGCCTCGATGCCCAAGGCAACGTCGTCGCCTGGTCGGGTGATTTTTACATTGCGCTTAACCATGTGGCGGCGTTCAAGCCGCTCGACTTCCCCTTGTTGGCCGCGACCGAGACCGGGATTCCACGACCGGGTAATTGGGTGGGCTTCTTGTTCCAGAACTCGGGGCAACCCTACGGATTTCCTAATATCAAGGTGAACACCAAGCACGTGGCCGAGTCCTTCTTTCGCTCGTCCCATTTGCGCAGTCCGGGTCGAATCGAAAACAGCTTTGCCAATGAATCCTTCATGGATGAGTTGGCCGCAGCCGCCAAGGCCGATCCGCTGGAATACCGTGTGCGCTACATGAAAGATCCGCGCGCCATTGAGGCGATTCAGACCGCCGCCAAGCTTGCCAATTGGCAAGCGCGGCCGGGGCCCAATCCGAGTGCGGGTTCAGGCGATGTGGTCAAAGGCCGTGGCATCGCTTACATGCGCTACAACAACACCATCACCTATGTGGCGGCGGTCGCTGAAGTTGAGGTCACCAAGTCGACTGGCGCGATCAAGGTCACGCGCATCTGCATCGCCCACGATTGCGGCGAGATGGTGAACCCGGACGGCGTGGCCAATCAGGTCGAAGGCGGCGTGCTCCAAACAGTCAGCCGTACCCTGATGGAAACCGTGACATGGGATCGCACCAAGGTGACCAGCGTGGACTGGGCGAGCTACCCGATTGCTCGCTTTGCGGACATGCCCAAAGTCGAGATTGCTTTGCTCGATCGCCCGGGTACCCCCGCCTGGGGCGCTGGTGAGCCAGCGCCTTGCGCGATCCCTGGCGCGATCGCCAATGCGGTGTTTGACGCCACGGGTGTGCGCCTCCGATCCTTGCCGTTCACGCCGGATAGGGTCAAGACCGCTTTGGCGGTAGGTCCAGTGCGCGCCTAGGCTTAGCACGGGGTATGCACATGATGTGCGCCGCAGTTTGGGGCGTACATGAAGGTGTGCTCCAGATACCCAGGGCCGACCCGGCGCAGCAGCGTCGGGTCGGCTTTGCACCAGGTGCTTTGGCCAGACGGGTGCCTGAGAGCATGACTGGTGAGCCTGCCTTGATTTCCTTCAGCGCGCTTTTAGCCCAGGAATCTGGGTGATACTGCCGCGCTTGATCATGGCCTTCTTTTCACTCAAATGACCATCACTTGGCCGGTGCTGCTGCTGGTCATGGCTGGCGCGTTGATGCATGCGGGCTGGAATGCGCTGGTCAAATCGAGCAGCGACAAGCTGCTCGATACCGCGCTGATTCATGTGCTGTGCTCCTTGCTGGCGCTACCCGTATTTTTGTACTTGGGGCCGCCACCGCCGCAGGTCTGGCCTTATGTGCTGGCTTCGCTGGTCATCCATGTGGGCTACTACTTCGCTTTGGCCGGTGCGCTCAAGCACGGTGATCTGGGGCTGGCATACCCCCTGATGCGCGGTACCGCGCCCTTGCTGGTGGCCTTGGGCTCCTGGGCCGTGCTGGGGGAGGCTATTGCGCCACTGGGCTGGTTGGGCGTATGCCTGGTGTCGGGCGGCGTTCTCATGCTGGGCATGAGCGCAGGTTTGCTCCGGCACCGCAAAGCGGTGGCTTTTGCGCTGAGCAATGCGGTGCTGATTGCAATTTACACCGTGGTCGACGGCCAGGGCGCACGCCTGAGCGGCAACGTGGCCCAGTATGTCGCGCTGCTCTTCGTGCTGGACGGCTGGCCCTTTGCCGTGCTGGTGTTTTTTCAGCGCAAGGGCCAGGTCTGGCACTACAGCCGAAAGCGTTGGCCGCTGGCCAGTGTCGGAGCGCTGGCGTCGCTGGGCTCTTATGCCATCGCACTATGGGCAATGACGGTAGCTCCGATCGCCTTGGTGGCGGCCCTGCGCGAAACTTCGGTGCTGTTTGCGGTGATGCTGGGCGTCTGGTTGTTGCGCGAACCTTGGACCCGCTGGCGCATGGCCGGCGCACTGAGCATCGCCGCGGGCGTGATGACTTTGCGGCTGAGCTAGGGTGCGCGGGATGAGCCCGCGGCGTGTTTGGCTGGTGCGGTCAGCCTCGGCCGCTACCGGCCACAGGGGGCCTGGCCGCGAAAGTGCCTCGAAGTCTCTGAGGCAGCTTTGCCGCCAGAGCACTGAAAAAAGGGTGACGAGCCTGACCCCGGCACTGACTCCACAGTTAGGGCTGCTTGGTTCCCCACCTGACCCGGTTGGCCGCTTTGCCATG
>CANHGF010000136.1 GCA_947460065.1 Comamonadaceae bacterium | reverse complement strand
GGCGATCTGGTTGACCAGAAGCTTCATGCTGGCACCGGCGCGCCGGCCGTCCCTTCGATTTTCATGCCCCAGTGTTCGGCCTGCGGGCTGTGGCCGGCGGCCCACAGCTCGAGCGCGGCATCGAGCATGGCCGGCGCAATCAGAAAACCGTGCCGGTACAGGCCATTGATCTGCAGGCTGCGCGGGCCCAGCCAGCGCAAGGCCGGCAGGTTGTCGGGCAGGGTAGGACGCAGCTGGGTGGCAATTTCCAGCACCCGTGCCTCGGCAAAGCCGCTGTGCACCGAGTAGGCCGCGCTCAGCAACTCCAGCGTGGAGCGCATGCTCGCTGGCGAGCGGTCTTCCGATTCGATCTCTGTGGCACCGATCACAAAAACATGGTCGGGTTTGGGCGCGATGTAGATCGGATAGCGCGGATGCATCAAACGCAAGGGTCGCTGCAGCTGCACTTCGGGGGCGTGAACGCGCGCGACCTCGCCGCGCACCCCGCGCAGCTGGCCCCACTGCGGCTTGGCGCCCAGGCCCCGGCAGTCGAACAGTCCGTCGGGCTGGCCGGCCCGGCCCGGCTCGAAGTCCTCGGGCTGGCGCGGGCTGTGCCAATGCATCTGCACGCCTGCCTCGCTCAAGGCGTGGAGCAAAGCAGCCAGCAGTTCCCGGTTGTCGAGCTGGCCCTCGCCTGGCAGAAAAAAGCCTTGGTCAAAACGTCCACGCAGGGCAGGCTCTCGCTCAGCCATGGCCTGTGCATCCAGGCTCAGTGCCGGCGCCAGCTCGGGCATGGCTGCAGCGGTGCGGTCTAGGTGGCGCTTGAGCCGCTCGGCTTCAGCTTGATCCTGCCGGTGCCAGACGATGAGCGTGCCCTGCTGCTGAAAAAACACCGGCCGGCCTATCTCGGCGATCAGCTCGGGCCAGCGCTGCAGGCTGTGCTGGCCCATGCGCACCACGCTCAGCTCGGTCACCGCCGATTCGGCCAGTGGCGCGAGCATGGCTGCAGCCACCCGCGCGGCCGCGCCGCTGCCGTCGGCAGCGCCAGCATCATGCAGCTGCACCCTGTGCCCCCGTTGGGCGAGGGCGAGCGCCAGCAGCCGGCCCATGAGGCCAGCGCCGAGAATGATCAGGTGTTGTTGTGGGCCCATCTGTGTCGTTGTGGAGCGATCAGGGGCATGGCGCCGGCTGCATGTGCATTCGGCTGAAACTTCCCACGCCAGCATGACCTGGATCGGGTGCGAGGGTGTGTCTCAGTCCGGCTGTGCCGGACACCCCTGTTTCACTCTTCCCCGATTACATCACATCATCTGAGGCTGCCGTCCTGTCGATAATGCGCAGCATGACTGTGCCCCCTTCTGAAATCGCGCCCCTGGCCCGCTACGCCCGGGTTCTCACCATTGCTGGCTCCGACAGCGGCGGTGGTGCTGGTATACAGGCTGACCTCAAGACCTTCAGCGCCCTGGGCTGCTACGGCATGACGGCCATCACCGCCTTGACCGCGCAAAACACGCTGGGTGTTAGTGGCATTCACGCGGTGCCGGCCGAGTTCCTCAAAGCCCAGTTGCAGGCGGTGCTGGACGACATCGGCGTGGATGGAGTCAAGATCGGCATGCTGCACGCCCCCGAAATTGTGCGGGTGGTGGCCTGGGCCATCGACCACTACCAGCTCAAACAGGTGGTGCTCGATCCGGTGATGGTGGCCACCAGCGGCGACCGGCTGATCGAAGAGGCTACGGTAAAGGTCTTGCGCGAAGAGTTGTTTCCGCGAGCCAGCCTCATCACACCCAACCTTGACGAGGCGGCGCTCTTGCTAGGCCGCCCCTTGCCTGACGAAGCCAGTCTTGAGCCCGCAGCTCGGGCCCTGCTCGCCCAGGGCGCGCAGGCGGTGCTGCTCAAGGGCGGCCACTTGCCGGGTGAAGCGGTGACCGATCTGCTGCTACAGCCGGGCCAGTTGCCGCTGCGCTTGCATTCTGAACGCATCCACAGTCGCAATGTGCACGGCACGGGTTGTACCCTGTCATCGGCGATTGCCTGTTTTCTGGCGCTGGGCTGGCCTTTGCGCGAGGCCGTGCAGCAGGCTCGGGCTTACATCATTAATGCGATCCGTGAAGGCGCGGCGGTGCGCACTGGCCAAGGCCACGGCCCCCTGTGCCACGGCCATGCGCCCAAGCCCATGGTCAAGCAGCCGCTGGTTTAGGCAGCGCCGACCGGACGCGCCGGTCGCATCCAGACCATCAGCAGGCTGACCACGCTCGATGCGAGCAAGGCGCCGACAAAGGGCGCCAGGGTGGGCACGCTGGTCGGAAAGCTCGCGGCCAGCAGGCCGGCCTGCAAGCTGCCGCCGCTGAGCCATCCCGGGATCACCGCGCCCAGCAGGCCAGCGGCGGCGCCCGCCACCGCCGCAGTGGGGGTCATCCGCTGCCACAAGCCCAGCAGCACCGGCACCACCGCGGTCGTACACAGCAGATCGGCAATCAAAAACAGGCGCAGCACCGACAGGCCCTGCAGGGACAGCAGCACCACTGGCACCATCAGCAGCACCGTGACCCAGCGGGCGGTGCTCAGCGATACGCCGGGACGGGCGGTGACCACCAGCGAAGCAATCGCGCTTTGCAGCGTATCCACTGAGGAAGCCACCAGGGCAACAGCCAGCAGCAATGTCGGCAGGGCCAGCCAAGCCGGCGCGTCGCTCAGAAGGGCGAAAAACGGGATAGGGGGAGTGCCTGGGTTCTTGCCCATGGCCATGCACAGCATGCCCAGAGCGCCAAGCGCCACAATGACCGGCATGCTCAGCAGGCCGCCCAGCAAGGCGCCGCGCTGCAGCTCGCGGTCGTTGCGCGCCGACCAGACCCGCTGCCAGTAGCCTTGGTGAAAGATGTTGGCCGCCGTCACCGCAATCACCAGCGTAAGCGCCACACTCAAAGACACCTCCAGCGGTGCGCTCGGCCAGGGCCGGGTGATGGCACCAGTGGGCAGGTTGATCAGCAGCACCACCACCACCAAGAGCAACAAGGCCATCAGCAGCCAGGCCTGCCAGCGGTCGGTGACGAGGCTGGCGCGCAAGCCGCCCAGGGTGGTGTAGACCAAGGTGGTCACCGCCACCGCGACGATGACGCCGGCGCCGGGTAACTCAGACAGCATGGCGGTGATGCCGCCGATGGCGGTCAGCTCCGCGGTGATGAAGCACAACATATAGAGCACGGACAGCGCGCTCACCCACAGGCGCAATCCGGCACCAAAGCGCTCTTGGGCGTATTCGGCGATGGTGCGCCCGCCCGGCATGCGCCGCCGTATCGCAGGCCCGCACCAGGCCAGCAGGAAAAACGGGAAGGCCGCGCCCAGGGCGTAGCCGGCCAGGGCCACCGGGCCGACAAAGGCGCCGATCTCGGGCGGAGCGAAAAGGATCCAGCCGCCCAGGCCGGAGGCCAGGAAGGACAGCCCCAGGGTGGTGGCGCTCTGTGAGCCGCGGGCGGTCAGGTAGTCGTCCAGGCTGGCGACCGGGGTTCGCTCGCGCAGGGCGATCCAGATGAAAAACAAAAGACAGGCGGCCAGGGCCGCCAAAGTGGCGTACAGCATGTCGCGCTTCCTCCGCCGGTATGAGCCGGATCAGGTTCCAGGGTCAGCGTTGAGTCAAACGCAGTCTCAGCCCCTTTCGGGACGCCCCTGGCGACGGGTTGATGGTGAAAGACCTTGCCCCTAAGGGCTGCGCGATTCTACAGGGCTGACCCCGGTCGGGGTGGCCGGCAGCCTTCTCGCCCCTGGCGATGGGTCGCCCCCGTACATGGGCAGGCTGGGCGCTGTCGCGTCTTGAGGCGCCAACAGGTGCCTAACGTGGCTGAAACTTCGCCATGAATTTGTCTCGAATTGGCTCAGTTTTCAAAATGAATCAACAGCCCGCCCTTTGGCGTCAAAGCCAAGGAGCCCTCAGGCTCGACGCAACAAGCCCAAACCTAGTGATCGGTTTGGGCTTTTTGTCGGACAGGGGCATGAACGTCACCAATGAACTCGCCAACCGCCTGCACGACGCAGACGGCATTTGACCGCACTGCTGGCTGCGGCAGCCTAGCCCATCAATCAAACACCGGCGACTCCACCCCCAGCACCTTGTGCAGCTTGGGGCTGGTGGTGGTGTATTGCAGGTGGATCTTGCCTTTTTCGGGGAAGATCAGTGCCGCAGCCGCAAAGGCGGCGAGGGCGCATTCATGGAAGCCCGAGAGTATGAGCTTTTTCTTGCCGGGGTAGGTGTTGATGTCGCCGACTGCAAAAATGCCTGGGATGCTGGTGGAAAATTTTTCGGTATCGACCACCAGTTGCTTGCGCTCGATCTGCAGGCCCCATTCGGCAATGGGGCCGAGCTTGGGGCTCAGGCCAAAAAACACCAGCAGGGCATCGGTGGGCACCACCCGGGTGACGCCGTCGCCGCCGGTCACCTTGGCGCCAACCAATTTGCCATCGCGCTCCTCGTAGCCAGTGACCTGGCCGACGATGAATTGCATCTCGTAGGCCTCGCACAGCTCTTTCATTTTGGCGACGCTGGCCGGTGCGGCCTTGAAGCCGTCGCGGCGGTGCACCAAGATCACGGTTTCGGCCTTGTTCGGGCCATCGGCTGCAAAGTTGAGGGTCCAGTCCAGGGCCGAGTCGCCGCCGCCGACGACCATCAGGTTTTTGCCGGCAAAGTCGGCAGGGTTTTTGACCCTGTAAAACAGCTGTGTGTCGTTGAATTTGTCCAGGCCGTCGACCTTGAGGGTGCGCGGCTCGAAGGCGCCCACACCCGCGGCGATGAAGATGGTTTTGCTCAGAAAGCGGGTGCCCTTGCTGGTCTGCACAAAAAACCGGCCATCGCTTTCCTGGCGTACTTCGGTGACGGTTTGCCCCAGGTGAAAGGTGGCGCCGAAGGGCTCGATCTGCTTGAGCAGGGCGTCGGTGAGCTCCTTGCCGGTACATACCGGTATGGCCGGGATGTCGTAGATCGGTTTGTCCGGATAGAGCTCAATCGGCTGACCGCCGGGGTAGGCCAGGGAGTCGATCACATGGGCCTTGATTTCGAGCAGACCTAGTTCAAAAACCTGGAACAGACCGACCGGACCGGCGCCCACGATGATGGCGTCAGTCTCGATCAGGCCCTCCACTTCATGCGGGGCGGTATAGGTTGTCACGTCGGGGTATCTGGCGTTAGGGGCGAGCGGCGCGGCCAGGGGCCGCTACGGCGCGGGGATTCAGCGCTGTAGTTCGCTGAGTTTGTCGGTCTTGTCTTTCCAGTCGTCGGCGTCGGCCAAGGGTGGTTTGCGCTTGGTGATGCTTTTCCAGTTTGACAGCTTGGCCAGATCGGCATTGAGTTTGATGAAGGCCATCTGCTCGGCCGGCAGGTCTTCCTCGGCGTAAATAGCGTTGACCGGGCATTCGGGAATGCAGACCGCGCAATCGATGCATTCATCGGGGTCGATGACCAGCATATTCGGGCCTTCGCGGAAGCAGTCCACCGGGCAAACATCCACACAGTCGGTGTATTTGCAACGGATACAGGAGTCGGAGACGACGTGGGTCATGAATCTAGCCTGAGTCGAAGAAAACCTGATTTTATGGGCTTTCGACCAGCGCTGCCCCGGCGGTGCGGTGTGAGGCGGTGTCGACCAGCACCAAAGAGCCCAGTGCGCGCGATAGCGCGTAGGGGAGGGCGGGCAGTGATTCCTGCAGGTTCAGGTCGATCAGGCCTATGGTGTTGGCGCTCAATTGAGTTGCCTCCCGTGTTTGCAGGGTGTCGATGTGCAGCTGGTGGACGATGCGGGTGACCTTGGCCTTGACCCAGCGGTGGCCGTGCAGGGCCCAATAGAGCCTGCCGGGCACCAGGGGCTCGTCGTCAAGCCAGGCCACCTGGGCGCGCAGCTCGCGCCGCAGCGCGGGCGCCGCTTCGGCTGCCACCAGGGTGTCGCCGCGCGAGACGTCAAGCTCGCGGTCCAGAATCAGACCGGCGCTGCGACCGGCGCTGACGCCAATGGGGCGGCGTGCATGGTCCAGCACCTCGGCCACCAAGGCAGTTTTGCCGCTAGTCAGCACTGTGACCGCCTGCCCGGGGGCGAACTGCCCGCTGGCGACCCTGCCCCAGAACACCCGCCGGCCCTGGCGGGTGTCGCTGCTCGAATGAAATTTCTCCACCCATTGCACCGGCAGTGCGGCGCCTTGGCCGAGTTCGGCTGGCGCCACCGACAGGCCTTCGAGCAGGCCCAGCAGGCTGGGGCCTTGGTAGCCACACCAGCCGGGCTGGGCATCGACCACGTTGTGGCCTTTGAGAGCCGAGATCGGCACCAGGGCCGCCACCGCGATGTCTGCTTCCTGGGTAAATTGCCGCAGGGCCGCGCTGATGTGGGCGAAGGCCAGTTCCGGGTTCTCGACTGCATCGAGCTTGTTGACCGCAATGACGATGTTGGGCACGCGCAATAGCTTGACCAGCAGGCTGTGGCGGCGGGTTTGCGCCAGCAGCTGCGGCCGCTCGGCGCGCCAGTCCAGCTTGGTCGCATCGACCAGCACCACGGCCGCGTCGGCGCTTGATGCGGCAGTCACCATATTGCGGGTGTACTGCTCATGGCCGGGCGCGTCGGCAATGATGAATTTGCGGCGGGCGGTGTTGAAGTAGCGGTAGGCCACGTCGATGGTGATGCCTTGCTCGCGCTCGGCCTGCAGGCCGTCGGTGAGCAGGGCCAGGTCGACCTGGCCGCTGCGCTCGACGCTGGCCAATTGGTCTTGGAGCACGGCGCGGGAATCGACCAGCAGGCGGCCGATC
>CANHGF010000135.1 GCA_947460065.1 Comamonadaceae bacterium | reverse complement strand
TTTTGTCACATCTCTGTCACATAAGGGTCCTAAATTAGCACCACTCGAAATTCGTTCCCCTCTCTTTGAAGGACCTTGTCATGAACTCTAAGCGTAGTTTTCTCAAGCTGGCGAGCCTGGCGGCCGGTTTTGCGGTTGCGGGCTCGGCCCTGGCCGCTGACATCACCGGTGCCGGCGCCACCTTTCCCTTCCCGATTTATGCCAAATGGGCTGAGGCCTACAAAAAGGAGACCGGCGTTGGCTTGAACTATCAGTCCATCGGTTCGTCCGGCGGCATTCGGCAGATTCGCGCGAAAACTGTAGCCTTTGGCGCTACAGATGCGCCGTTGAGCGGTGCAGAGCTGGAGAAGGACGGCATGGTGCAGTTCCCAGCCATTATTGGTGGAACAGTGCCGGTTTTTAACCTCGACGGCTTTGCCAACGGTGACCTGCGGGTGACCGGCCCGGTGCTGGCCGAGATGTTCATGGGCAAGATCGCCAAGTGGAACGACCCCAAGCTGGCGGCCCTCAACCCAGGCAAGAGGCTTCCCGATCTGGTCATCACCGTGGTGCACCGTGCCGATGGTTCGGGCACCACCTTCAATTGGACCGACTACCTGTCGGTGGTCAGTAAAGAGTGGGCCGACACCGTGGGCAAAGGCGCTGCTGTCAAATGGCCGGCCCCGACTTCGGTGGGCGGCAAGGGCAATGAAGGCGTGGCCGCCAACGTCGGCCGTACCAAGGGTGCTTTGGGTTATGTGGAGTTCGCCTATGCCAAGCGCAACAAGATTCCGGCGATGGCGATGCAAAACCGCGATGGCCAGTTTGTGCTGCCGGATGACGACACTTTCGCAGCAGCTGCGGCCGGTGCCGACTGGTTCAGCGTCCCGGGCATGGGTCTGTCCATCGTCAACCAGCCGGGTGCCAAGTCCTACCCGGTGACCACCGCTTCGTTCATCTTGATGTACAAGCAGCCTGCGAACAAGGCGGAGTCGGCTGAGGTGCTCAAGTTCTTTGACTGGGCTTTCAAGAACGGCAAGGTCATGGCCGCGGATCTGGATTACGTGCCCCTGCCTGACGCCCTGACCGCACAGATTCGCCAGCGGGTCTGGTCGCAAATCAACACCAAGTGACGTTTGAGCCTGGCTGCCACCGGCCAGGCTGGTTCCATCGCCAGCCAGCGGCTGGTGGGTGGATCAGGATTCTCCATAGCGTTTACGATTGCAGGTGATCTCAGATGCAGGCCGCCACCATGAACTCCAGCACCCCCGTCTCCAGCCATGCGCCCAGCGCCAGCATGGCGGCCATCGCTCGCCGGCAAAACCTGCAGGACGGGGTGTTTCACCGTCTGACCCAGGCCTTTTCCCTGCTGGTGCTGCTTGCCTTGGGCGGCATCATCGTCTCGCTCTTTATCAATGCTTGGCCGAGCTTCGCTAAATTTGGGGTGCGCTTTCTTTGGTACGTGGAGTGGGACATCGTCAAGGGCGAGTTTGGCGCCGCAATCGCTATTGTGGGTACGGTCATCAGCGCCGGTTTGGCCATGCTGATCGCGGTGCCACTGGCCTTCGGCATCGCCCTTTTTCTCACCGAAACCTGCCCGGTGTGGTTGCGTCGGCCGCTCGGGGTTGCCATTGAGTTGCTGGCGGCAGTGCCCTCCATCATCTACGGCATGTTCGGCCTGTTTGTCTTTGCACCGGTCTTTGCTGACTATGTGCAAGCACCCCTGCAATCGGTTTTGGGCGGCATGCCTCTGGTGGGATGGATGTTCGGTGGTGCGGTCAATGGGCTGGGCATCATGGCAGCGGCCATTATTTTGGCCTTCATGGTTTTACCCTTCATTGCCGCCGTGATGCGCGACGTCTTTGAGATCACGCCAGCTATATTGCGCGAGTCCGCCTATGGGCTGGGCTGCACCACCTGGGAGGTGGTGCGCAAGGTGGTGCTGCCTTACACGCAAAAGGGCGTCATCGGCGGCGTCATGCTGGGCATGGGCCGGGCACTGGGCGAGACCATGGCGGTGACCTTCGTGATCGGTAATGCCAACCGTCTGCCGACCTCGCTGTTTTCCCCGGGGACGTCCATCGCCTCGGTTTTGGCCAATGAGTTTGGCGAGGCCGAGGGCCTGCATTTCAACACCCTGTTCGCACTGGGCTTTTTGCTGTTCGCCATTACCTTTGTGGTGCTGGCCCTGGCCAAGTGGATGATCAATCGGGCCGAGCGCTCCAAGGGCAACTGATGTCACTTCATTCCAATGAATTGCCGATGGCCTTGAAGTCGTCCGCTCTCTACGTTCGCCGCCGCCGGGCCAACCAGATCGGCATGGTGCTGTCCATGGTGGCCATGGCCTTGGGCCTGAGCGCCTTGCTGTGGATCCTGGTCGTGTTGTTTGGCAATGGACTGGCAGCGCTGGATTGGTCGATCTTTGTCAACGACACGCCAGCCCCCGGCTCTGAAGGCGGCGGTCTGCGCAATGCGATGGTCGGCAGCCTGATGATCGTGGGCTTGGCCGTTCTGGTGTCCACGCCGGTTGGGATTTTGGCGGGCATCTACCTGACGGAGTTTGGCGACACCAGTAAAACCGCCGAATTCACCCGATTCATCACCGACATCATGCTCTCGGCCCCGTCGATAGTTTTGGGTCTGTTTGTCTATGCGATCGCTGTTTCCACCTTTGGGCACTTTTCCGGTTATGCCGGCTCGCTGGCGCTGGCTCTGATTGCCATACCGGTGGTGATGCGTACCACTGAGAACAGGCTGCGCCTGGTGCCTGGCAGCTTGCGCGGGGCGGCCTTCGCCCTGGGCGCGCCGCGATGGAAAGTCACCACGATGGTGACGCTGCGCGCGGCACGCAGCGGGGTGATCACTGGCTTGCTGCTGGCGGTGGCCCGCATTTCCGGTGAAACCGCCCCGCTGTTGTTCACCGCCCTGAACAATCAGTTTTTCAGCACCGACATGGGCTCGCCCATGGCCAATTTGCCGGTGGTGATTTTCCAGTTTGCGATGAGCCCGTATGAAAACTGGATTCGTCTGGCCTGGGCGGGCGCCTTGGTCATCACCTTGACGGTACTGCTGCTCAATATTCTGGCTCGCGTGTTTCTGCGCGACAAGTCCGGCGCCTGATTCGTCCGCTCCTTTAGGAAAGACCCATGAACGATACTGCTGCCGCCATCGCTGCCGCCGAGACCGTGAACAGCAAAAACGCGCTCGAAGTGCGCAAGCTGAATTTTTTCTACGGAAAATTTCAGGGCCTCAAGAACGTCAATTTGGATGTGGCCGAGCACAAGGTCACCGCCTTCATCGGCCCTTCAGGCTGCGGCAAATCCACCCTGCTGCGCACGCTCAACCGGATGTACAGCCTCTACCCCGGCCAGCGTGCTGAGGGTGAGATTAGTTTTTACGGTCAAAACATCCTGGACCCCAAGCAGGATTTGAATTTGCTGCGCGCGCGCATCGGCATGGTGTTCCAAAAGCCCACGCCCTTTCCCATGACCATTTATGACAACATTGCCTTTGGCGTCAAGCTCTACGAAAACCTGGGCAAGAGCGACATGGACGATCGGGTGGAATGGGCACTGACCAAGGCGGCCTTGTGGACCGAGGTCAAGGACAAGTTGGGCCAAAACGGCATGAGTCTGTCGGGCGGGCAGCAGCAGCGTCTTTGCATCGCGCGCAGCGTGGCGGTCAAGCCCTCGGTGCTGCTTCTCGATGAGCCCACCTCGGCGCTCGACCCCATTTCAACCGGCAAGGTCGAAGAACTGGTGCATGAGCTCAAGAAGGACTACACCATCGCGATCGTGACCCACAATATGCAGCAGGCCGCCCGCTGCAGCGACTACACCGCTTACATGTATCTGGGTGAATTGATTGAATTTGGCCAGACGCAACAGATCTTCTTCAAGCCGCAGCGCACCGAGACGGAAGACTACATCACCGGCCGTTTTGGCTGATCGCCGATATTGATTCAGGAGGCCACCATGGGTGACAAACATATTTCCAGTCAGTTTGATGCCGAGCTCAACTCAATTTCCACCCACGTGTTGGAGATGGGCGGCTTGGTGGAGTCACAGCTGCATCAGGCGGTCTACGCCCTGATCCACCTGAGCCCGGAGTCGGCGCGGCAGGTGCTCGACAACGAATCGCGGATCAACCGGATGGAGGTGGACATTGATCACGAGATCATTACCACCATCGGCAGGCGCCAGCCTACCGCGCGGGACCTGCGCTTTCTGATGGCCATCTCCAGCACCACCCGTGACCTGGAGCGTGCCGGTGATGAAATCGCGCGGATGGCGCGCATGGTGCTTTCCATCATTGAGAGCGGCTCACCCCGCAATCTGCCCAGCCATGAATTGAGGGTGGCCTCAGAGCTGGCAGCCGGGCAGTTGCGCAAATCCTTGGATGCCTTTGCCCGGCTCGATACCGCCGTAGCCCTGGACATCATGAAAGAGGACAACGCGCTGGACGACGAGTACAACGGATTCTTGCGCAAGCTCATCACCTACATGATGGGCGACCCGCGGACCATCTCGCCCAGCCTGGACCTGTTGTTTCTGGCCAAGGCGGTTGAGCGGGTCGGCGATCATGCAAAAAATATCGCTGAGCAGATTATCTTTATTGTCAAGGGCGAGGATGTGCGTCACCGCTCCATGGACAAGGTGGAGTCGGTCGTCCGATGAGAAAGCTGCCTCGGGTGCTGGTGGTCGAAGACGAGGCTTCCATTGCCGAATTGATTGCTGTCAACCTCAGGCACAACGGCTTTGCGCCCACGGTGGCCTTCGATGGCGCCGCTGCCAAGCGCGAGGTGGAAGCCGTGCTGCCTGACCTGATCCTCCTCGATTGGATGCTCCCCGGCGAAAGTGGCACCACGCTGGCGCGCCATTGGCGTCAGCAGGGCCGCACCAAGGGCATTCCCATCATCATGATCACCGCCCGCAGTGAAGAGGGTGACAAGGTGCAGGGTCTGGATGCCGGCGCGGATGACTACATCACCAAGCCTTTTTCCACCCAGGAGATGCTGGCACGCATTCGTGCCGTGCTGCGCCGCCGGGCGCCAGAGGCTATCGGTGATTCGGTGCATGTTGGGGAACTGGTGCTCGACGCTGGCACCTACCGGGTAACTTTTCGCGGCAAGGAACTCAAGACCGGCCCGACCGAATTCAAGCTCTTGCAGTACCTGATGCGACATGCCGAGCGGGTCCATAGCCGAGCCATGCTGCTCGACAAGATCTGGGGCGACCATGTTTTCATCGAGGAAAGAACAGTGGATGTTCATATTAAGCGCCTGCGCGAGGCCTTGGGCGAGGCAGGCTCCATGATCGAGACGGTGCGTGGGGCTGGTTATCGCTTGAGCGGCAGTGCCTTGCAGGAGCCCAAGTAGTGGCAGCACGCTTGCCTGCCTTGATTCTTGCCATGAGTGCCGGTGGGGCAGCGGGCGGTATTTTGGGTGCATGGCCTGGTGCGCTGGTAGGCCTTGCCGCAGCTTGCTTGGCTATGGCCTTGCGCGATGCCTGGCATCGGCAGCAACTGCTCGATTGGCTGCGCCAAATGCAGCTGAGCGGCCCTGCGCAAGGTGAGGGGGGCTTGAATGCGCACCAGCCACCGCAAGGCGCTGGCCAGGCTGAGGTCGTCGATCGCACGCTGCGCCTGCTCAAAGCGTTTGCCCGTGCCCAGCAAGACAGCCAGCAGCGCCTGCAAGACATGCTGGCGGCCATTCAGGCCTCGCCCAACGGCGTGGTTCTGCTCGATGCCATGGGGCGTATCGAGTGGTGCAATCAGACGGCGGCCCAGCACCTGGGGCTCGATGGAACGCGCGATCTTCGGCAGTATGTGGCCAACCTGATCCGCGATCCCAATTTCAGCGCCTATGCCGCTGGCGCAGACTTCGGCACCGATGTGCTGGTGGCCGGGCGCGCCAGCACGCCCAGCCGGCCGGTGCGCTTGTCGCTGCAGTTGCACCCGTATGGCCAGGGGCGCCGCTTGCTGCTCTCGCGCGATGTCACCTTGATCGAGCAGGCGGAGGCCATGCGTCGCGATTTTGTGGCCAACGTTTCGCACGAAATGCGCACCCCCTTGACGGTGCTGGCCGGTTTTGTGGAGACGCTGCAGACGCTCGACCTCTCGCCGCAGGAGGTGCGCCGCTACCTGGACCTGATGGCAACTCAGTCAGAGCGCATGCAAACCTTGGTCAGCGATCTGCTGACTCTCTCGCGCCTGGAGGGCAGTCCGCTGCCGGGCATGGGCGACTCGGTGTCGGTGCAGATGCTCATGGCGCAGTGTGAGCTCGATGCCCGGGCGCTGTCGTCCTACATGGGGCGGGTCGAGCACCAGATGCAGTTCGAGCTGCAGGGTCCGGCCGAACTGCTCGGCGCGGCCTCTGAGTTGCAAAGCGCATTTTCGAATTTGGTCAGCAACGCGGTGCGTTACACGCCTGCACCGGGGCGGGTGAGCGCAAGCTGGCGCCTGCTGCCCGACGGCGGTGGAGAGTTTTCCGTACAAGACAGTGGTCCGGGCATCGCTCCTGAGCATCTGCCGCGCCTGACCGAGCGCTTTTACCGGGTCGACCGCAGCCGCTCGCGCGACAGTGGTGGTACCGGCCTGGGGCTGGCCATCGTCAAGCATGTGGTGCAGCGCCATGGCGCCGTGCTCAAGATCGAGAGCGACGTTGGCCGCGGTTCGCGCTTTGCCATTGTGCTGCCTGCCAGCCGGGTCAAGCCCCTGGCTGTGTCAGCACACACCGCGCCGGCCGACGGTGACACGCTGCTGACGACCGCTTGAGCTCAAGCGGTGGG
>CANHGF010000134.1 GCA_947460065.1 Comamonadaceae bacterium | reverse complement strand
GTCCAGCTCAGGGTGGTGCCATTGACGAAGCGGCTGATGTTCTGCCAAGTGGCGCCGTCGTCGACCGAGCCCAGCAGTTGCTCATCGGGCAGCAAGGGGGCCGATAGGCGGGCCGTCAGGGTCTGCACAGCCTCTCGGGTCATCCAGTCGCTTGCGCTCAGCCCGGTATCGCTGCCAAGGGTCAAGGCGCTGAGGGAGGTGGTGGGGGCCGTGACATCGACCAGGGCCTGCAGCTCGGCCAGCGAGTCGACGTCGCTGCCGTCGTCGGAGGTGGTGGCGATCTTGTTGACCAGATCGATGGTTCTGCCGGGCGTCAGATCGGTGAGCCCCAAGTCTTCCAGCTCGTCCTGCGTGGGTGTGGCTTGCTCGCCGGCCGCCTTTGAGAGCACCACGGTGATGGTGTCGGCCCAGGCTTGTAGCTTGGTGCGGCTTTGAACGACGGTTGAGGTCTTGACGTCCAGCACATTATTGAGGGCGTCGAGCTTGGCACCGTCCTCGACGCGCCTTACACCCAGAGCCTGGAGCTGGACCGTGCTCATCCCTGCGCCGTCGTTGTCGACACCATCGGCCAGCGTGAGCAGGGTGCTCCAGGCCGAATCGATGCCATCGATCTGCGCCGGGCTCAGCCCCATGGCCTGGCCCACGTCACTGAACAGTGCGTCGGCGGCCGGGTTGTTCTTGGCCACCAGGCGCGCGCCACTGACCAGGTCCATCAGGCCGTCGGGCGAGAGCGTGCCGGTCTGCAGGTCGATGTTGGCAAGCAGCGTTTGCAGCATCTGATCGGTGCCGTGCCCTTCACCAGCTTCCATGCCCGAGAGCGCCGCCAGCAGCCGGCCGTAAGCGTTGGCGCGGCTTAGGTCGATGCGACCATTGGCGTCAATGATGGGGTCGGGTCTGGCTGTGGTCAGATCAATGCCGTCCAGCCCCAGTGCCTTGGCCAGCTTGGTCTTGACCTCGGTAATCCGCTCTGCGCTGATGTTTCCCAGAGTGATGCCTTCTGCCCCACTCTGGCCGGCTGGCAAGCCGAGCATGCGAACCAACAGTTCCGTCAGTGGGGTGACATGGGCGGTGGCGCTGCCCGAGCTGTCGATCAGCGCGACCGAGCGCAACTCGCCGTCAAGATCGCGCGGCGTTCCGGTGGCCTCGTCGATGTAGTCGGGTCCGTCACTTTCGTCGCTTACCCGAAGCAGCACCGGGCCGGTGTAGCCTGTGCCGATACGGATCGTGTAGCTGCCGTCGGCGTTCAACGGTGCCTGCGCCAGCAACTGGCCAGTTACGTCATAGGCGCTGACGATCAAGGTATGGCCAGCCACAGCGGGGCCAAGCGTGATGGTGCCCTGGACGGCTGCCATGCGCTGACCAGCGTCCGGGTTGACCGTGGCGGGGTTTTCCGAGCTGCTGGTGATATCCCTGATCGCGAGGGTCGCGAGCAGGCCTGCGCCCAAGGCCATATGCAGTTTGCTCGGCGGCCAGAGGGTAGCAAGCCACGGCTGAATCGGTGGGTGAGCGGCCTGCGTCGGCGTCAGCGTCAGCCCGCCATCCTGTCTGGCGGGCTCTGATGGGATTTGTGCGGGCTGGGCCCCGGTTTGAGCTGTAGCGACCTGCAGGGCTTGGGCCGGCGCTTCGACCTCTGAGGAGTCCAGCGCGCTGACCGTCTCTTCGGCGGTTACCCCATCGGGTGATTCAGTCAGTGAGTGGCCAGCATCATTGGCGCTGTGTGCGTCCTCTTCAGCGTGCTTTTTTTTGTGACGGCTACGAGGCAAGAGCCGCTGGAGGTCCCAGTCTTGACCAGCACCGCTGATCGGTCCCGGCAGGGGTGTGATGGGGGAGGGGACAGGCGGTTTTTTTTGCATGGCGTGGGTAGGGCGTCGGCGCAGGCATTCGTCGCGATCCCCAGCTTGAACCCTTGCCTGTCTGCCTTGATGTCGGATCGGTCATGAGGACCCGCGAATTCTGTAAAAAAGATTTATTGAAAGCTCTCAAGCGCTCTCAAGCGCGCTCACCGACAGCGCTTGCGGCTCCTGGGGCGCGCGGCCGCTTGGGCACAGAGCACAGCTTTGCGCGCACTGGGGCGGTATTGGAGGTAGGCAGACAAGCCCGTACCCTCTGAAATTGGGGTTTTCCTGAGGCCTGGGAGGCTTCCGGAATCGTGTTTTTCGGTTTCTAGGCTAAAAAAAACGGCCCCGCAGGGCCGTTTTTCTGGAGTCCGCGCATCTGTCAGTGCGCTGCTGGCTACACCCACTCAGCGCCGACGGCTGGCTTCCTCGTGGTAGCTGGTGTCGATGTAGGCCTGCACAGGCTGCAGCTTCTTGGCGGGCTTGCCGTATTTTTCGCGCAGTTGCACTGCGGTTTGGGTGCCGCGCACGCTGATGGACGCGTCGCGGGTAAAGCCGTTCTTGGGGTCCAGCAAGATGCCGTAAGAAGTTTCGGCGCTCTGGCGGGTGGCGCCGTTCACGTTCTTGATGAAGATCGCCAGCGCTTCTTCCTTGTTCTTGGGGTCGTACATCCAGTCCAACGCATCACGCCAGGCGCGGATGTAGCCCACCGTGGCTGCGCGATTGTTGCGCGCCCAGGTCTCGCGCACGCCGGTTACCAGCCCCTGGTAGTCGCCCAGGGCGGCCGATGCGTCACCCAACACGTTAGCGCCCTGGTTCTTGGCCAGCACGTCAAACGGAGCAATCAGCATGGTGGCGGCATGCTTGCCGGCTACCAGATCGTTGAAGCGCTGCAGCACGCCACCGGCGCGCACCACTGTGTAGTCGCGGTCCAGCAGCATACCGTTGCGCTCCATCACCTCCAGCAACACGAATGCGTAGCCGGTGGTCAGGGCGTCGACCGACAGCTCCTGACCCTTGAGCTGCGAGTAGCTGGTGATGCCCTTGCGCGCGCCCATGCGCAAAAAGCCGTTGTCCGAGCCCATGACCGCGATCAGGCCACTGCCGTCGACGGGCACTGCGCCCTGACCTTCACGGTAGGCCAGCAGGTTGTCGATGGCCGTCATGGCGATCTCGAACTCGCCGTTGATCAGGCCGGTCAGCTGCGATTGTGAGTTGGGCGTGTTGATGGTCTTGACATCGACGCCATTCTTGACGAAAAACCCTTTTTCTTGCGCCACCCAGATCGGCCAATTGAAGCCGCCAGGGAAAATGTTGACGCGCAATACCTGCGGCGGTGCGCTTGGCGCGGTGGAGGAGGGCAGGCCGGCGCAGCCGGCCATCAGGCCTGCCGTGGCCACGGTCAGCATGAGCTTGACGATTTTCATGGTCTTTTCCTTGGAATTGTGAGGTGGCTCTCGGACCTGGGGCAGCTTGCGATCCGTCTCCCGCGCAGCCGGCCAGGCCAGCGCCGCAGTTGGCAGCAGCGCCGACGGAGGAATTTACAGTGTGCCGCCGGCTTGACAAGAGGGAGAGCCTTTAGATCAAGCCTCCGCCAGCGGAAAACTGATTTTCACCGGCCATTAGCGAGCGGTTCAGCCATCTGAGCCTTGATCGCCGCGCCCAAATCAATCACCGCCATGGCGTAGTAGCTGCTCCAGTTGTAGCGGGTGATCACGTAGAAGTTCTCGGTGCCGGCCACAAAGCTCGGTGGCTCCTTGCCGTTGAGCAGTTCAATCAGGGCCAGCGGGCCGCGGTGCGCCAGGGCAGGGCCTTCTACGGCTGCGCCCTTGCCCTGAAAGTCGGCCAGGCTGAAGGTCGGCAAGATGTCCGGCGCGAGCAGCGTGGCCATGTCGGCTTCGCTTTTGAGGAGCACCGGGTAGTGGGTGGGCATCCCGGTTTTCCAGCCGTAAGCCTGCATATACCGGGCCACCGAGCCGATGGCGTCGCTGACGCTGCCGCGCAAATCGATGCGACCGTCGCCGTCAAAGTCCACCGCGAACGAGGCGATGGATGAGGGCATGAATTGAGGCATGCCGCTGGCGCCGGCATAACTGCCCAGGGCCTTGAAGGGGTCGAGCCCGAGCCGGTTTTGCGCCAGCAGAAACTGCGCGAGCTCCTTGCGGAAGTAGTCGCTGCGCTCGGCCGCTCGCGGGTGGGCGGCCGGAAAATCAAAAGCCAGTGTGCTCAGGGCGTCGATGACGCGAAAGCGGCCCATCTCGCGGCCGTAGATGGTCTCCACCCCCAGAACGCCCACGATGATCTCGGCCGGCACGCCGTAGACCGATTCGGCGCGGGCCAGTTCCTTGTGATGCTGCTGCCAGAAGGCCAGTCCCGCCTGGATGCGCCACGGATCTAGAAAGCGGCTGCGGTAGACCCGCCAGTTCTTGACAAAGGGGGCGGTGGCCGGCTGCATCAGGGTGATGACCTGTGGCGACTGCCGGGCCCGGCCCAGGGTCTGCCGAAGGCTTTCTCGGGGTAACTGGTGCTGGCGCGCGAGCTCGTCGGCAAATTCCATGGCCTCGGCCCGTTCGGCATAGGCCGGGCCGGTGCCGACGAGTGCCGCAACAGCTGCGCCGGCCGCGCCAGCTGCAACAGTTGCCTTGGTCGCTGTGCGGCCTGCCTTTTTGGGTTTGACTGTCTTGTTTGTCTTGTTTGCTTTGGTCTTGGCGCTAGCCGCTTTGGCGGGTTTGCCTTCAGCCGCCTGGCCGGCTGCCGTCTGGCTCAGCGCCGGGCTGCAGGACAAGCTGAGTGCGCCGGTCACAGCCAAAGCAGCGGCGGCGCTGCCCAGTCGCCCCAGCAACCCTCGAACGCCTGTGCATGGATCGTTCAAGTGGTGAGAACGGAGTGCCGGGCGGGGCATGCTAAGCTGATTGATGAGGGTCGGCTCAAGAGGGTTCATGATGGGACGTGAATCTGAGGGCTGCACCATAACCGATATCGTCAACCGCCCCTGAGCCTGCAAGCCAGACCATTCATGCCCAGCGCTTACTACAGCCACCCGGCCTGCCGCCTGCACGCCATGGGCCCGGGTCATCCCGAGTGCCCAGAGCGGCTGGGCGCGATCGCGGACGAGCTGCGCGCCAGTGGGCTGGCCGATTTGATCGAGCAGCGCGAGGCGCCCGAGGCCAGCATCGCCCAGCTTCAACGGGCCCATGACGCGCTGCTGATCGCCCAAGTCAGGGATATGTCGCAGCAGGCCGGTCAAAACCGGCACGGATTGGTGCAGATCGATCCGGATACTGCCGTCAATGCGCATACTTGGGCCGCTGCCTTGCGCAGCGCCGGCGCGGCCATCGCCGCCACCGATGCGGTCATGCAGGGAGAGTTGGACACTGCGTTTTGTGCGGTGCGCCCACCTGGCCACCATGCCACCCGTTCCCAGGCCATGGGCTTTTGCTTTTTCAACAATGTGGCGGTGGCCGCCTTGCATGCGCTCGAAACGCACGGCTTGGAGCGGGTCGCCATCATCGACTTCGATGTGCATCACGGCAACGGCACCCAGGATATCGTGGCTGGGGACGATCGCATTTTGATGGTGAGCTTTTTTCAGCATCTGCTTTATCCCTATAGCGGCACCGAGCCGGCTGCGGACAATTTGCTCAATCTTCCGGTGGCGCCTTACACCCGGGGGCCTGCGATCCGGGCGCTGATTGAGCAGCATTGGCTGCCCAGGCTGGAGGCGTTTGCGCCCGAGTTGATTCTTGTCAGCGCCGGCTTTGACGCGCACCGCGACGACGACCTGGGCCAGCTTGGTCTGGTCGAGGCCGACTATGCCTGGATCACCGAGCAGCTGATGGCGGTGGCCAGACGCCATGCGCAAGGACGCGTCGTCTCCAGCCTGGAGGGCGGCTACCATCTCGGGGCCTTGGCGCGCAGCGTGGCGGCTCATCTGCGCGTGCTGGCTGGGCTGTGAACTTTATGGCGGGAAATTTTTCGATGGCAGGTGTAAAGGGCGAGGGCTTGCGCTTGCAAAGCCTGGACGATTTAGTCAACGCGTTGGGCCGCAGCTCGGTGCTGATCGAGTTGGCGGTGCTGGCGCTGTGCCTGGTGTTGGCTTGGCTGCTGCTCAAAGGGGTGCGGCGAGCACTGCCCGCCGAGCTCGAGTGGCCCGTCCTCATGGGTCGCCGTCTCATTGACGGGGCCCTGTTTCCCTTGATATTGCTGGTGCTGGCTTATGCGGCGCAAAGCGGGCTCAAGGCGGCAGCCGTTCCGCTTTTTGCCATCCGGATCTTCCTGCCTGTGCTTTTGTCGCTCGCCCTGATTCGGGTCGGTGTGAAGGTGCTGCAGGTGGCTTTCAAGCGGGCGCCGCTGGTGCGTTTGCTGGAGCGCTCCATCTCCTGGCTGGCTTGGCTGGCGGTGGCCTTGTGGCTCACCGGCTTGCTGCCTTTGCTGCTTGATGAACTCGACGGCATCGTGTTTCGCATGGGTGGCTCGCGCCTGAGTGCATTGGACCTCCTGAGCGCGGTACTCACTGCTGGCGCGGTGCTGATTGTGTCGCTCTGGGTGTCCTCGGCCATCGAAGACCGTTTGCTGCGTTCGGCCAGCGGCGGCGATTTGTCCTTGCGCAAGGCGGTCAGCAACGCGGTGCGCGCGCTCTTGGTAGGCATAGGCCTGCTGGTGGGTCTGACGGCCGTCGGCATCGACCTGACAGCGCTGTCCGTGCTTGGCGGTGCGGTTGGCGTGGGGGTGGGCCTGGGCCTGCAGAAGCTGGCGGCCAGCTATGTCAGCGGCTTTGTGATGCTGGCCGAACGCAGTGTGCGGATCGGCGACAACGTGCGCATCGACAACTTTGAGGGCGCGGTGACCGACATCAAGGCGCGATACACCATCGTGCGGGCCCTGTCCGGGCGCGAGTCGGTGGTGCCCAATGACCTGTTCATCAGCAACCGCATCGAAAACCTGTCGCTGAGCGACCCCCGGGTGCTACAGACCACGGTGGTGTCGGTC
>CANHGF010000133.1 GCA_947460065.1 Comamonadaceae bacterium | reverse complement strand
GGTACAGCTGGAGGCCGACGGCCTGATCGGCGCGCAGGACTACAGCAGCCGCGATGGCACGCTGAGCGATCGCAGAACTTTAGACTTTCGGGTGCGGGCGCTCTACCAGCTGATGCCCACCACCGCCGACCGCGGACTCTATGCCGGGCTGGCTTTGCAGAACAGCTACACCGACATCAGAGGCGAGCTAAAGGCTGGCACGGTCAGAGGCTATGAGCGCTTGAACCAGTCGGCCTGGCTAGCGCTGCAATGGCGCAATAACCTGAAGTGGGACGCTCTGCCCAAGGTACAGGGCTACCAGCTCGATCTGGGCGTTCTGCTTGATGGGCGCCAACGCTCCTACCTCTCCCAGGTCAGTGGCGCCTATCGCGACACCACCAACAAGCAAACCTCAGGCTGGTACTTGCAGCTGCAGGGCAGCTGGGTGGCCGAGCGCGGCCTGACCCTGGAGCCCTTTTTGCGCTACACCCAGGTCGGCACTTCTGATACCGTCAGCAGTGGAGCCGGTACTGCCACAGAGCCGGCCAATAACCGCTGGCAACTTGGTCTGAAGGCCACTTGGCCTCCTAATTGATCAGGCACCTTGCCATGCACTGGCTGCACGGCATGCAGCGCGCCTTAAGCTGCCTTGTCTTGGCGTTGTTGGCGCTGCTTGGGCTGGAGCCCGCCTATAGCCAGAGCGTGCAGGCGGCGCTCGCTGGCAAGGCCGCCGGCTCGGCGGTGGTCATCACCGATCAGGTACGCGCCGAGTTGCTGGCCCACGCGCCGCAGGGCATAGGCCCTGGCCGCAAGGTCTGGCTGGGCCTGCGGCTGGCGCACCAGGACGGCTGGCACACCTACTGGAAGAACCCAGGCGACTCGGGCCTGCCAACCACGCTGCAGTGGACGCTGTCTGAGGGTGTGCAGGCCGGTGACATCGCCTGGCCGGCACCGAAGAAATTCCCTCTGGGCGAACTGGCCAATTACGGCTATGAGGGCACGGTGCTCCTGCCGGTGCCCCTGCGCATTGCCGACAGCTTCAAGGCCGACGCCCTGGTGCTGCGGCTACAAGCGAGCTGGCTGGTGTGCCGGCGCGAATGCATCCCACAAGACGGTCAGTTTGTGCTGAGCCTGCCCACGCAAAGCTCTACCGCCAGCCATGGCGCGGCGTTTGAAGCGGCGCTGGCGGCGCAGCCGCGCGAGCTGCCCGCCGGCGAAAGCCGCATTGAGGTGCGCGAGCAAACCCTGCAGATCGCGCTTGCCGGCCTGCCCACCGAGGCCAGAGGCGGCAAGCTCGAGCTGTTCGCCGAGACGGCGGCGATCATCGAGACGGCAGGCGCCTGGGAGCAAAGTTGGGAAGGTCCTCTGTGGCGGGCTCAGGTGCCGCTGTCCAAGCTGCGCAGCGAGGGACCCGACCGGCTGCCGCTGGTGCTGGCGCTGCCTGACGGGCGCGCCTGGCGCATCGATGTACCGGTCAGCGGCCGCTGGCCTGCGCCGGCGGCCGCCGCCACGCTGCCGCCCACGCTCGAGGCCGCACTCAAGGCCGCCGCCCAGGAAGCAGCCCAGCGCCCGCCCCACAGCGAGCCCAGCGGTGCCGGCTGGCTGCTGGCCTTGTTGGGGGCACTGCTCGGCGGGCTCATTCTCAACCTCATGCCCTGTGTGTTCCCGGTGCTGGCTATCAAGGCGCTGGGCTTTTCGCAGCAGCGCGGCGACCGGCTGCAGCAGGGTCTGGCCTACACCGCCGGCGTGCTGCTGTCTTTTGTTGCGCTCGGCGCCCTGCTGCTGGCGCTGCGCGCCGGCGGCCAAGAGCTGGGCTGGGGCTTTCAGCTGCAAAACCCGGCCATCGTGGCGGCCCTGGCCGTCCTGTTTACCCTGATCGGACTGAATCTGGCCGGCCTGTTTGAATTCACTCAGCTGGCCCCGGGCCGGCTCGCCGCGCTGCAATGGCGCCATCCGGCGGCCGATGCGGCCTTGTCGGGCGTGTTGGCCGTGGCCATCGCCTCGCCCTGCACAGCCCCCTTCATGGGCGCCTCTTTGGGCGCTGCGCTGAGCCTGCCGGCCTGGCAGGGCCTGGCCATCTTTGCGATGTTGGGGCTGGGCATGGCCCTGCCCTACCTGCTCATCAGTGCGGTGCCGGCGCTCGGCCGCGCCCTGCCCAAGCCCGGGCCCTGGATGCTGCGCCTCAAACAGGTGATGGCCTTCCCCATGCTGGCCACCGTGATCTGGCTGATGTGGGTGCTCGGGCAGCAAAGCGGCATCGACGGCGTCGCCGCCCTGATGGTGGTGCTGCTGCTGATGGCCTTGCTGCTGTGGACCCTGGGGCTGCAGGGGCGCGGCAGGCGCGTCGGCGGCATGCTGGCCCTGCTGACCCTGGCCGGCGGCCTGTGGTGGGCTGCGCCTCAGGTGGTGCGCAGCACCGCCCCAGCCACAGCCAGCAGCGACGGCCCCTGGCAGGCTTGGCGGCCTGGCCTGGTCCAGCAACTGACTGCGCAGGGGCGGCCGGTGCTGGTGGACTTTACCGCCGCCTGGTGCATCACCTGCCAATACAACAAGAAGACCGTGCTCACGCACCCAGCGGTGCTGGCCGACGCGCAGCAGCGCCAGGTGGCGTTGCTGCGGGCCGACTGGACCCAGCGCGACAACGCGGTCACCGCCGCACTGGCCGAACTCGGCCGCGCTGGCGTGCCGGTCTACGCCCTCTACGCGCCGGGGCGGCCGCCGGTGCTGCTTTCAGAGGTTTTGAGCGTGAACGAGTTGCGCCAAGCCCTGTCTAGGCTGTAAATTCGGGGCTGGGGCTCGCCCGCCCCGGCAAAAAGAACAAATTACAGCCAGCAGGCGCCAGGCAGCGCCCAAGGAGACAAACATGTCCAAGCCATCCGGGCCCAGCTCGACCGCCGCGCGCGTCAGCTGGGTGCTCAGCAACTGCCGCACCATTGCGGTGGTTGGACTCTCACCCAAGCCCCACCGTGCCAGCTTTGACGTGGCCCAGTACATGCAGTCGCGCGGCTACCGCATCATCCCGATCAACCCCAATGCCCAGCAGGTGCTGGGCGAGAAGTCCTACCCCAGCCTGAAAGAGGCCGCCCAACACGAGCGCATCGATCTGGTCAACTGCTTTCGCAACAGCGAAGACATCCCGCCCATCGTCGATGAAGCGCTGAGCATAGGTGCGCGTGCCGTCTGGCTGCAATTGGGCATACGCGACGACGAGTCGGTCCACAAAGCAGCCCAGGCCGGCCTGGTGGCCCTGCAAGACCGCTGCATCAAGATCGACCACAAGGCGGTGGCAGGCGGCCAGATGCAGTCCAGCCTGGGCTAAAAGCCCCACGGCCGGGCTCTGCGCAGCCGGCGGCGCCCTGGCAGTCGCCTACCCGCCAACAAGGCTTGGCCGCGGAGCTGACACGCAGGCGACCAGGCCCAGACAGGCCGGGGCCCATCAGCTCGGCCACAGGCCGCATCAAAGCCCGATAATGCCAGTCGACTTTAGCTCCACACGAAACGGTCCTTCCATGAGCTTTGCCCCTTTGCAAAACGACACTTTTTTGCGCGCCTGCCTGCGCCAGGCCACCGAGCACACCCCCGTATGGCTGATGCGCCAGGCGGGCCGCTATCTGCCCGAGTACTGCGCCACGCGGGCCAAGGCGGGCAGCTTCATGGGGCTGGCCACCAACGTGCAGTACGCCACCGAGGTGACCTTGCAGCCGCTCGATCGCTACAAGCTCGACGCGGCGATCTTGTTTTCCGACATCCTGACCGTGCCCGACGCGATGGGCCTGGGCCTGTCGTTTGCACAGGGCGAGGGCCCCAAATTTGAAAAGGTGGTGCGTGACGAGGCGGCAGTCGCCGCACTGGCGGTGCCCGACATGCACAAGCTGCAGTATGTGTTTGATGCGGTCACCTCGATCCGCCGGGCGCTCAATGGCCGGGTGCCGCTGATCGGCTTTTCAGGCAGCCCCTGGACGCTGGCCTGCTACATGGTCGAAGGCGGTGGCTCAGACGACTATCGCCTGGTCAAGAGCCTAATGTACAGCCGGCCGGACCTGATGCACCGTATCCTGGCGATCAATGCCGACGCAGTGGCCGCTTACCTGAACGCGCAAATTGAAGCCGG
Organism: Comamonadaceae bacterium; assembly: GCA_947460065.1. Taxonomy (GTDB): domain Bacteria; phylum Pseudomonadota; class Gammaproteobacteria; order Burkholderiales; family Burkholderiaceae_C; genus Polaromonas. The sequence continues at coordinate 2,745 of CANHGF010000133.1, read as the reverse complement.
TGCGCAGGCGGTGATGGTGTTTGACAGCTGGGGCGGCGTGCTCGCTGACGGGGCTTTTCAGCGCTTTAGCCTGGACTACACCCGCCGGGTGCTGGCTCAGCTCAAACGCAGCCACGAGGGCACGCTGATCCCGCGCATTGTGTTCACCAAGGGCGGCGGACTGTGGCTGCCTGAGATGGCCGACCTGGACTGTGAGGTGCTGGGCCTGGACTGGACGGTCAACCTGGGACGGGCGCGCGCGCAGGTCGGTGGATCGGTGGGCGGGCCGGGCAAGGCGCTGCAGGGCAATATAGACCCGAACGTGCTGTTTGCGCCGCCGGCGGCCATTGCCGAGCAGGTGCGCAGCGTGCTGGACAGTTTTGGCACGCCGCATACCGACAAGAGCCAAACTGGGCCGACCCACATTTTCAACCTGGGCCATGGCATCAGCCAATTCACCCCGCCCGAGCATGTGCAGGCGCTGGTCGAGGCAGTACATACCCATTCGCGCGCGCTGCGCGCGGTCCGCTAAAGAGCAGGCGCCTGCGGCCCGCGCCTGGCCGGGTCGCGGGGCACGGCGCCCTAGCATGAAATCGGCCCCCGCGGGGCAACTTATGCACAAAATTCGTGTTGCACTGCGGCAAGAAGCCGCTGCGCAAACGAGGCTCGCTATAAAAGGCATAGCGTTGCTAAGTGCTTGATTTATATAGAGATTGTGTTTTTGCCGATTTTCCGTGCAATCCAAGCAAGCCCTTGATTTACAAGGCTTGCAGCGCGGCCGAGGCAAGCTATCAACAAAGTTATCCACAAGAATGCTGGACAGATGTAAAGGCCGTGCTAAATCAAGCACTTAGCTCAACTTGCGAAGGTGAAACGGGAAAAATCCCCGCTGAACTATGAGTTTCTGGCTGGACATCGTCGTTGCCACCCCGGCCCACAGCAGCGTGGCCGGGCCGCTGACCTATGAAAGTGAGTCAGCGCTTTCGCCCGGGCAATTGGTACGCGTACCTTTGGGCCGGCGCGAGGTGCTGGGCGTGGTCTGGGCGGTGCGTGCCGATGCGGGGACACTGGCGCAGGACAAGGCCAAACCGGTGCGCGGAGTGCTGGGAGGCATCTGCGAGTTGTCTGCCAGCTGGCGCGCCCTGATAGGCTTTGCAGCCGGCTATTACCAGCGCTCGTTGGGTGAGGTGGCACTGGCGGCGCTGCCGCCACAGTTGCGCGAGCTCGATACCTTGCAATTGGCCCGACGCCTCAAGCGCAAGAGCGCCGACGACGGCCAGACCGGGCCAGCGCCCGAGCGGCCCACGCTGAGCCAGGAGCAGGAAGCGGCCTTGCAGGGCTTTGCCGGGGCTGACAAGCCAGCGCTACTGTTCGGGGCCACCGGCAGCGGCAAAACCGAGGTCTACATGCGCGCTGCCGAAGAGGTGCTGCAAGCCGATGAGCAGGCTCAGGTGTTGGTGATGGTGCCCGAGATCAACCTCACCCCGCAATTGCAGCAGCGGCTGCAGGACCGCTTTGCCCACCTGGGCGCCGGCCGGGTGGTGGCGCTGCACAGCGGTTTGAGCCCGGCGCAGCGGCTCAAGAGCTGGCTGGCCGCGCACAGCGGGCAGGCCCGGGTGGTGCTGGGCACCCGCATGGCGGTACTGGCTTCATTGCCGGGGCTGCGGCTGATCGTGGTCGACGAGGAGCACGACCCCAGCTACAAGCAGCAGGAAGGCGCGCGCTATTCCGCGCGCGACCTGGCGATTTACCGCGCCCGGCTGGAGAGCCAGCGGCTGACGGCGCAGGCCGGGGCTCCAGGCGCCGCGGGCGAGCGCAGCTGCCGGGTGCTGCTGGGCTCGGCCACGCCCTCGATGGAAAGCTGGCAAGCCTGCCTGAGCGGGCGCTATCTGCGGCTGGACATGCGCCGGCGCATCGGCGCTGCGGCGGGCGACAGCGGCCCAGAGGTCAAGCTGGTCGACATGGGCCAGCAACCCCGCGGTGCAGTGCTGGCCCCGCCCCTGCTGCAGGCCATGGCCGAGCGGGTGGGGCGCGGCGAGCAGTCGCTGATCTTCCTCAACCGGCGCGGCTACGCGCCCGTACTGGCCTGCCACGACTGCGGCTGGAAAAGCCAGTGCCCACATTGCAGCGCGCACCGGGTTTTTCACAAGCTCGACCGCAGCCTGCGCTGTCACCACTGCGGCTATGCCGACCCGGTGCCACGGGGCTGCCCCGACTGCGGCAATGTCGATCTGGCGCCGGTGGGCCGCGGCACCGAAAAGCTCGAAGAACATGTGCAACTGCTGCTATCCGACCTGCGCCGGCCTGATGGCTCGCCGATCAAGGTCGGCCGCATCGACGCTGACAGCACCCGCGGCAAGGGCGAGCTGCAGGCGCAGCTCGATCAGGTGCATGAAGGCCAGGTCGATGTGCTGGTAGGCACACAAATGATCACCAAGGGGCACGATTTTCGCAACATCACCCTGGTGGCCGCCGTCAACCCGGATGGCTCGCTGTTTTCCAGCGACTTTCGCGCGCCAGAACGGCTGTTTGCGCTCTTGATGCAGGCCGCCGGGCGCGCCGGCCGCAAGGCCGAGCAAGGCAGCCGCAGCCAGATGTGGGTGCAGACCTTTCACCCCAGGCATCCGCTTTTCGCGGCCCTTCAGCGCGGCGACTATCCCGGCTTTGCCGATACCGAGCTGCAAGCCCGGCAGGCGGCTGGGCTGCCGCCCTTCGGCCACATCGCCTTGCTGCGCGCCGACGCACGTAGCCAGGAATTGGCGCAGG
>CANHGF010000132.1 GCA_947460065.1 Comamonadaceae bacterium | reverse complement strand
GTCAGCGCCGCGGCCGATTCGCCCTCGCGCAGGAGGTCAAAGTGGTGATAAAAGCTTGCCACCTCGTAGACCTCGGCCATGGGAATGTTCATCTCCCGCGCCAGCGCCACCAGGTGCCGCTCGTGCAGACCCAGGTAGGCGTCCTGCAGCAGATGCAGGTGCTCAATCAGCAGGTCGCGACGGTGGCCGCCCTCGGGGCGCGGGCCGATCAAGGCGCGCAGCTCGGCCAGCGAGGCGTCGTCCGGCTGGCGGCCCTTGAGCTTGGCGTGGCGTTTGAGGCTTTGTCGCAGGCCGACGAGCGGCACGCGGACCAAGGGGGGAGAGGCAAGAAAAGCAGTCATGCCCGAATGTCGCCTGACGCCCAACACCGCGTCAAATTTGCGAGGCATATGACTCGATTCAGAGACTGAATCAAAGCCCCTCGGACCCAGGCCACGAAGGCTCAGCTTAGGTGGGCATTGGTGCTGCTCAATACCGCCTGTAGCTTGATTTTTGGCTGGACAGAGTGCGCAAGCGGCGGTGAAAGAACAGCAGGTCCAGGCAAAAGTCTTCGCCGTCAATGACCGTGCGCCGCAGCTTGCGGGCTTCAAAGCCGCGGCCAAACTCTTGAGGAAGTCGTTGGCCCAAGATATCCAACAGCGGGCTGCCATATTGAGCGTGCTCGCCGCCCAGCACATCGCTGGCCAGGCGTTGGCCCACGCTCCAGTACAGGCGGGTCAGTTCGGCATGGACGGCGCCAGCCCACTCAATCACCAAACGAAGGCTGAACATCCACCGCCAGCGACTCATCGGGCGGCTCCCGGCCGGCCAGGGCCTGCTGCACCCGGGGCTGGTGCCACACCTTAGAGAGCATGTGGATGAATTCATAGGCGTAGCCGCGCAGGTATTGGTGGCGCTGCAGCCAGAGGTAGCTGGTGGCCGGGCGGAACAGATGGCGGGCCTTCATGCTGGCCAGGCCCTGGCCCTGGTCACGCCGGGCATCGAAGGCCCATTCGGGCAAGGTGGCAATGCCCATGCCCGAGGCCACGAAGGCCTTGATCACGTCGGCGTCGGTGGCGCTGAGCACCACCTGCGGCTGGATCTGCTCCTTGGCAAAGGATTCCAGAATGGCCACGCCGCCGGCAAACGACGCATCCAGGGTGATCATGGGATAGGCGGCCAGGTCGCGGTGCGTGAGGCGCTTTTTCTTGAGCAGCGCATGGCCCTGCGGCACCAGCACGCAGCGCCAGATGCGGTAGCAGGGCAATTGGGCCAGGTCGGGCGTGGCCACGGTGGGCGCGGTGCACAAGCCCAGGTCGGCCTGGCCGGCCTGCACCAGTTGCATGATCTGGTCGGGGTTGCCCTGGCGCAGGCTGAGGTTGACGCCGGGAAAGCGCGCCTGAAAGCGCTGCACGATGGGAATGAGCAGGTAGCGCGCATGGGCATGGGTGGTGGCAATCACCAATGATCCGCGCTCCGGGTCGGCAGCCTGCTCGCCCACCCGCCGCAGGTTGTCCAGCTCACGCAGCACCCGCTGTGCGATGGCCAGAGCCTGCTCGCCCGGGGCGGTCAGCGCGGTGATGCGGTTGCCCTCGCGCACCAAAAGCTCGGTGCGCAGCTCCTCTTCCAGCAGGCGGATTTGCTTGCTGATGCCCGGCTGCGAGGTGTGCAAGGCCTGGGCGGCGCGCGACAGGTTCAGGCCACGGTCGGCCACTTCGGCCAGGTAGCGCAGTTGCTGCAGGTTCATGGGGTCCTCTCTAACTTGCAGTTATAGACCCCCCACCAACAATTCCTATACGGACTGACCCCAGCTGCCTAGACTGCGCGGCAGAAACCGACCACGGAGACAAGGCGTGCAGACCAAACAGCTCGGAACGCTCACAGTGCCGGCCCTGTGCCTGGGCCACAGCATGAGCGTCCATGACTTCAGCGCAGACAGCGAGCGCGAGTTCCACGCGCTGATCGCCCGCGCGCTGGACCTGGGGCTGAACTTTTTTGACAGCTCTGACGCTTACTGGAACGGTCTGCACGAAACCTGGCTGGGCAGGGCCCTGGCCGGCCACCGCCGCGATGCCCTGATCACCTCCAAGTTCGGCAACCTGACCCTGCCGGACGGCCGCAAAGCCACCGACGGCCGGCCCGAATACGCCATGGCCTGCTGCGAGGCGAGTCTGAAGCGCCTGGGCACCGACGTGATCGACCTGTACTACCTGCACCGGGTCGACCCCAAGGTGCCGATTGAAGAGACCATCGGCGCCATGGGTCGGCTGGTCGAGCAGGGCAAGGTGCGGCACATCGGCATCTGCGAGGCCGGTGCGCAGACGCTCCAGCGTGCGCACAGCGAGCACCCCATCACCGCCTTGCAGACCGAGTATTCGCTGTGGTGGCGGCAGGCCGGCGAGGACATGCTGGGCCTGTGCCGGCAGTTGGGCATAGGCTTTGTGGGCTACTCGCCGCTGGGGCGCGGGCTGCTGACCGGCGACATCCAGCGCTTCGAGGACCTGGCGCCCAGCGACCGGCGGCGCATACATCCCCGTTTCAAAGGCGAAAACCTGCAGCGCAATCTGGCCCTGGTGCGCCGCATGGAAGCCATGGCCCAGCCGCTGGGCCTGAGCTGCGCGCAGTTGGCGCTGGCCTGGGCTGCTGCGCAGGGCCAGGACATCGTGCCGCTGACCGGAACGCAGCGCCTGAAGTACGTGGAACAAGGCGTGGCTGCCCTGACGCTGCCTTTGGCGGCGACGCAATGCGCTGAGCTGGAGGCCATCTTCAGCCCCGAGGCAGTCTCGGGCGAGCGCTATCCGGTGGAAATGCTCAAGGACTTGGGCATTTGAGGCGAGAGACGGAGAAGCTGGAAATCGGTATCTGACCCCAATTAAGAAACAAGGAGTGAACGGGCATGAGCAAAGATGCAACGATGGAGTCGGCGTTGTCGCACTGGGCGCCGCGAATGGTGTCCAACGGCGTGATGCTGACGGACTTTCAGGAGGTCTGCGCCTCGATCGAGCGCTGGGACGACTGGTGCGCGGCTTGGAGTAAGCGCGCCGGCGTTCATGAGGCGCTGGGCCGGGAGTCGCTCGCTGAAGGCTACCGGCTCACGGCGGCCGAGCACCTGTCGCGGGCGGCGGTGTACTACCACTTTGCCAAGTTCGTGTTTGTGCATGATGTGGACCAGATGCGCGCTGCTCACATGAAGGCCGTGGAGTGCAAGAATCTGGCGCTGCCGCACCTGAGCCCACCCATCAAACGTGTGCAGATTCCCTACCGCGGCAAGCAGCTGGCGGGCTTTTTGCGTCTGCCCGTAGGCGCGGTGCGGCCGCCGGTGATGATCATGGTGCCCGGCCTGGACTCGGCCAAGGAGGAGCTCGAGGCCTACGAAATTCCTTTTTTGCAGCGCGGCATTGCCACGCTGATGGTCGATGGCCCCGGCCAGGGCGAAGGAGAGTACGACTTCCCCATTCAGGGCAATTACGAGGAGCCGGTGGCGGCCATGGTCGACTGGCTGATGGCCTGCGAGGAAATCGACAGCAGCCGCATCGGGCTGTGGGGCGTGAGTCTGGGCGGCTATTACGCACCGCGTGCGGCCGCCTTTGAAAAGCGCATCCAGGCCTGCATAGGCCTGGCCGGGCCCTATGACTTTGGCGCCAACTGGGACAAGATGCCCGAACTCACCCGCGAGGCCTTCCGCGTGCGGGCCCATTGCAAGACACCCGAGGAAGCGCGCAAGTACGCCGGTACGCTCACGCTCAAGGATGGCGTGGCCCAGCAAATCAGCTGCCCGCTGTTCTTGCTCACCGGCAAGCAGGACCGCATCGTGCCCTGGCAGGACACGCAGCGCGTGGCCGACGAGGCCTCGGGGCCCGTCAAGCTGATGATCGTGGAAGATGGCAACCACATCGCCAACAACCGGCCCTACCGCTGGCGCCACCAGAGCGCAGACTGGATGGCAGAGCAGCTGAGCCTGCCGCGCCTGTGAACCTTTGAACTCACCCCGGAGAAGACCATGAAAAATACTTCGACATTCACCCGCCGCCACCTGATTCAGACCGCTGCAGGTCTGGCCGCAACAAGCCTGGCCACCCCACTTTGGGCCCAGGCCTATCCCAACCGCCCGGTCAAGCTGCTCTCAGGGGCGACTGCCGGCAGCGCCTCGGACATCATCGCCCGCGCGGTGGCTGAAAAAATCCAGGCCGAATTGGGCCAGCCGGTGATCGTGGAAAACCGCCTGGGCGCCTCGGGCACGATTGCGGTCGGCGCCATGCTGGCCGCGCCGGCCGACGGCCACACGGTCTCGGTCTACACCGCAGCGCACACCGTGGTGCCCTTGCTCTCCAAGGTGCCGTATGACCCGCTCAAGGATATTTCTGCAGTGATCCCGCTGGCCGTCGTGCCCAATGTGCTGGTGGTCGCGCCCAGCAAGGGCTTCAAGACCGTGCAAGAGCTTGTGGCTGCAGCCAAGGCCAAGCCGGGCTCGCTCAATTACGCATCGGTGGGGGCGGGCACGGCAACCTCCATGAGCGCCGAGAAGTTTCGCGCTGCCACCGGCATCGACGCAGTACACGTGCCCTTCAAAGGCTCGCCCGAGGCGATCAACGAGACGATTGCCGGCCGCACGGACTTCTTCTTTGCGCCGCTGGTCTCAGCCCTGCCCATGATCAAGGCCGGCCGCCTGCAGGCCCTGGCCGTAGCCACGACCAAGCGCTCGGCCCAGCTGCCCGATGTGCCGACACTGGCCGAAGCTGGCATCGCCAATTCAGAGTACCTGTTCTGGATCGGCATGCTGGTGCCGGTCAAGACACCGCGCGATGTGGTCAACCGGCTCAACCAGGCCACGCTCAAGGCCTTGGCCACGCCCGAGGTCCGGGAGCGCCTGGCCAGCCAGGGCGCCGAGGCCCTGCCCATGAGCCCCGAGCAGTTCGACACCATGATCCGCGAGGAAATGGCGGCCAACGCGGCCATCATCAAGGCCGCGGGCATCAAGATCGACTAAAGGGAATTCTTCATCCCTGCAAGCCGCCGCTGTGCGCGGCCGCTTGCGCCAGCCACTGTTCATCGGCGGCCAGCGCCCAGGCCGCTTGCATAGCCCGCGAGGGTCGCGCCTGCCCCAAGCAGGCAAAGACCAGCGGCGTGAGCATCTCAGGCTCGACCAGGGGCAAAGCTTCGAGCTCCCCCTGGCTGCGCACAGCGCCCACCAAGGCGCCGGGCAGCACGCTGGCCACATCGCCGGCTTGCACCGCCAGCGCCAGGGTGAGCACCGAGTCGGTTTCCATCACGGGTTTGACCATCACGCCAGCGCGCTCGAAGGCGCTGTCGACCAGGCTGCGGTTGTGCATCTCGGGCGTGAGCAAGCACAAGCGCAAGGTGCCCGCTTCGGCCCAACGCATGGGTGCGCCCAGGCTCAGTTGCGGCTCCGGCCGGGCCGCCCGCCGCACCAAAAAATAATGTTCGGTGTACTGGGCCAGCAGCTCAAAGCGCGGTGCCCTGCCGGCGGCCAGGCGCTCAGCAAAGCCCAGACCCAGGTCCAGGGAAAGGTTGTCCAGGCCCTCTTCAATCTCGCGCGAGCTCATGGAGCGCAGCACCGGCGCAATGCCCGGGTGGCGAACTTGCAATTGCGCGGCAAAACGGGTGGCAATAGGCACGGCGGTCGGCACCACGCCCAGGCTGAGCCTGCCCTGCGGCTGCTCGGCGGTGCTGGCCAAGTCCTGCATGAGCAAGGCCTGCTCGTGCAGCATGCGCTGCGCCGCGAGCAGCACCCGCTCCCCTTCAGGCGTGAGGCCGGCATAGGTGCGTCCCCGCTTGACCATGGGTATGCCTAACTCCTCTTCCAGCGCCTTCAATGCGTTGGACAGGGCCGGCTGCGTGATGTGGCAGGCCTGGGCCGCACGCCCGAAATGACGATGCTCATTGAGCGCCAGCAGGTATCTGAACGAGGCCAGGCTGCTCATGGGTTCCTGGGGGCGGTGATGGTCGGAAACAGGGTCGACAAAACAGTGGTCTGGCCCGCAGCCGTGACAAAAGGGCTCTTGGCGCTGAGCTTGGGCTCCAAGCCGCGCTGCAGGGCGCCCAGGAGGCGCTGGGGGTTTGCTGTCGATGCTGCGACCATGAAAGGTGACTCCCGAGAAAACGACTCAAAGTCTAACGCCGGCCCCGGTCCAAGCCGGCGCAGGGCCCGGGCTGGCGCTGAGCGCCAGCCCAGCCGCATAAAATCACCTCTTCGCCCGCCGGCGGGCCTGGCCCCGAGCCACCCGCACCTCACCCCGCACACCCATGCCCCAGCGCCGCCTGTTCGTCACCACTGCCTTGCCCTATGCCAATGGCAAGTTCCATATCGGCCACATCATGGAGTACATCCAGGCCGACATCTGGGTGAGGTTCCAGCGCATGCAGGGCCACGAGGTGCACTTTGTCTGCGCCGACGACGCGCACGGCGCGCCCATCATGATCGCGGCTGAAAAAGCGGGCGTGACGCCGCAGCAGTTCGTGGCCGACATTGCCGCTGGCCGGCCGCCCTACCTGAACGGCTTTCACATCGGTTTTGACAACTGGCACTCGACCGACGCGCCCGAGAACCACGAACTGGCTCAGCAGATCTACCTCGACCTTCACAAGGCGGGCCTGATTGAGACCCGCACCATCGAACAGTTCTTCGACCCCGACAAGAACATGTTCCTGCCTGACCGCTTCATCAAGGGCGAATGCCCCAAATGCGGCGCAAAGGACCAGTACGGCGACAACTGCGAGGTCTGCGGCGCGGTGTATTCGCCCACAGATCTGAAGAATCCCTATTCGGCGCTGTCGGGCGCCAAGCCGGTGCTGAAAAACTCGGAGCATTTCTTTTTCAAGCTCTCGGATGCGCGTTGCATTGAGTTTCTCGAGGCCTGGACCACCAGCGGCGCGGTGCAAAGCGAGGTGCTCAACAAGATCACCGAATGGATCGCCCCGGGCGAAGACGGCAAGCCCAAGATGGGCGACTGGGACATCTCGCGCGATGCGC
>CANHGF010000131.1 GCA_947460065.1 Comamonadaceae bacterium | reverse complement strand
TGCAGCTGCTGGTGCGCGCTCTGGCCGCCTGTTTTGCGGTGCTCGCCCTCGCTTTCTTTTATGCCGACCCGTTCGAGGTGCTGCGCATCAGCGCCTTTTTGGGCGCACTGTCCCTGCTGGCCATTTTTGGCGGCCTGAGCTTATGGTTGCTGCGCCAGGCGCCGCCCTGGCGCGAGTGGCAGGTGGCGCACCTGATCGTCGGGCTGACGGTGCTGGCCTTTGATTTTGTACTGATCAGCGCCATGCTGCAGATCCTGCGGCTTGCGCCTGTGAACGGGCTCTTGCTCAATGGCCTGGCATTTCGCGGGTTTTTCCTGCCCCTGACCATGTTTTGCGTCTTTTGGTACGCAAGCCGACGCCGCGAGGTCTATGCCGAGGGCCAAAGGCTGGCCCGGGCGCAGGCCGAGGTGCAATACGCCGAAACCCATAAGCGGCTGGACCAGCAGTCAGAGTTCATCGCCATGCTGGTGCATGAGTTCAAGACGCCGCTCTACACCATACAGCTGGCAGCCACCTCCCTGAGCAACCGGTTGGGCATGAGGGACGAGGAAACCCGGCGCTTTAACAATATCTTGCGCGCCGCCGACGACCTTAATTTCATCATCGAGCGCTGCGCCCAGGTGGACCAGATCGAGCAGGGCCAACTGCCCCTCTTGCCCACGCAGGTCCACCTGGACACCCTGCTCAATGAAACCCGGCCTGTGCAGGGTAGCGAGCGGCTGGTGTTTTCGGGGCCCAAGGGCCTCACGCTGGTGACCGACTACCAATACCTGCGCATCATTGTGCTTAACCTGGTCGTCAATGCCTTGAAGTATTCACCGCCGGACAGCCCGGTTCAGGTGGCCATCGAGCCGCTGGCCGATGGCGGCAAAGCCCTGGTTTTACTCAAGATATCCAATGTCCTGGGCAATGCGGGTGCGCCCGATCCGGCCAGGGTGTTCAACCGCTATTACCGCGGCGAGGGCGCCAAGCAGCAGGTGGGCACCGGGCTGGGGCTCTGGTTGTCGCAGGTGCTGGCACTCAAATTGGGCAGCCGCATCGAATGCGCGGTCGATGGCCCCTCGATTCACTTTTGTATGAAGCTGGAGCTGTCGTGACGTATCAGGCCTATATCTCCGGTTCGGTGGTGCTGGTCGAAGACAACGAGCGCTTGCGCTCCGAACTTGAGGACACGCTCAAGGAAAACGGCTTTGAGGTGCGCGGGGTGGGCAGCGGCGCCGCCTTGAACCTTGCGTTGCAAGAGCGCCCCGCTAACGTTCTGGTGCTGGACCTCAATCTCGCTGAGGAAGACGGCATCAGCATCGCCCGGCGGATTCGCGCAAGTTACCCTGAAATCGGCATTCTCATGCTGACCGCCCGGGTGATGAGCGCAGAAAAAGAAGAGGGCTACCAAAGCGGCGCCGACGTCTACATGACCAAGCCGGCCCGGCCGGCCGAGCTTTGTGCGGCCATCCGCAACCTGCTGCGGCGGGTGACGGCAGCACCGGAGCAGTCAGACTGGGTGCTCCATAAAACCGCGATGACACTGACTTGGCGCCAGCGCGCGGTGATTGAACTGAGCGCCAACGAACTGCGGGTCCTGAGCATCCTGGCTCTTCGTAACAACTACGCCGAAACCAGTGAGCTGGAAGCAGTGTTTGAGGCGACAGGTCCGGAGTCCCCAGACACTGAGCCAGGGAGCAACAAGCTCAAATTGACGGTGCTGATCAGCCGCCTGCGCTCGAAAATCAGCCCTTACACCGGCGACGTCAACCCGATCCGCTCGATCCGCAGCCGCGGCTATCAGCTTTGCATTGTGCTGCGCATGATCTGAGGGGGCGGCAGCCGCTGGCTGTACTGCCTGCTGGGGCTGCATGGGCCCACCCGTCGGCTTAGGTGGTCTTGCTGGCAGGGCATCATCCGACTGAAACGTGGGGACGATGCCCGGGCCGTAGAATCCGCGCCTTCTTGAGCGCAGCCCGAGCCTATGCCTGCGCCAGCACCCGATCGAAATCTATAACGAAGAGCTGTTCGGCGCCCAAGCGCCTCCCGCCGGTGGGGGTTCTTGAGCGCGCAGGTCCTGACGCATGAGCCATGAATTCATTCTCGAAACACGTGATTTGACCCGTGAGTTCAAGGGTTTCATTGCGGTTGATCGGGTCAATCTGCAGGTCCGCCGGGGCAGCATTCATGCGCTCATAGGGCCCAACGGGGCCGGCAAGACCACGATGTTCAACCTGCTGACCAAGTTCTTGCCGGTCACCTCGGGCCAGATCCTCTACCGCGGCCAGGACATCACCGCCTTGCCGGCGGCCAAGGTGGCTCGCATGGGCATGGTGCGCTCCTTTCAAATTTCAGCGGTTTTTCCGCATCTGACCGTACTTGAAAACGTGCGCATCGGGTTGCAGCGCAAGCTGGGCACCAGTTTTCATTTCTGGAAGCCCGAATCTAGCCTGTACAGCCTGAACAACGAGGCCATGGCCCTGCTCGAGCAGGTCGACCTGGCCGATTTCGCCCAGACGCAGACGGTGGAGCTGCCCTACGGCCGCAAGCGCGCCCTTGAAATTGCCACCACATTGGCGCTCGACCCTGAACTGATGCTGCTCGATGAGCCCACCCAGGGCATGGGCCATGAAGATGTGGGCCGGGTCGTGGAACTGATAGGCCGGGTGGCGGCCAAGCGCACCGTGCTGATGGTCGAACACAATATGAACGTGGTGTCTGACCTGTCGGACACCATCACCGTGCTGGCGCGCGGCTCGGTTCTGGCCGAAGGCCCTTATGAAACCGTCTCCAAGGACCCCCGGGTGCTGGAAGCCTATGTCGGCACCGTTGAGGAGACTGCCCCATGAGCGCGCCACTGCTCAAGGTCAGCGGTGTCGATGCCTGGTATGGCGAGTCGCACATCCTGCACGGCATTGAATTTGAGGTCCACGAGGGCGAGTTGGTCACCCTGCTGGGCCGCAACGGGGCGGGCCGCACCACCACGCTCAAGGCCATCCTGGGTCTTACAGGCAAGCGCACCGGCTCCATTCAAATCGGCGGCGTCGAAACCGTGTCCATGCCCACCAACGCGATTGCCAGGCTGGGCCTGGGCTATTGCCCTGAAGAGCGCGGTATTTTTTCTTCGCTCAGCTGTGAAGAAAATCTGATGCTGCCGCCCAAGGTGGGCGAGGGCGGGATGTCGATCGACGAGATCTACACCATGTTCCCCAACCTCAAGGAGCACCGAAACAGCCAGGGCACCCGGCTGTCGGGCGGCGAGCAGCAGATGCTCGCCATGGCGCGCATCCTGCGCTCGGGCGCGCGCATTGTGCTGCTCGACGAGATCACCGAAGGCCTGGCGCCGGTGATCGTGCAGACCCTGGGTCGGGTGATCCGCACCCTCAAGGACAAGGGCCTGACCATCATATTGGTCGAGCAGAACTTTCGCTTTGCCGCCCCCCTGGCCGACCGCCATTACGTGATTGAACACGGCCACATCGTGGCCACTGTTGCCAAGCAAGAACTCGCCAGCAAGACCGAAATGCTGAACGAGTACCTGGGCGTCTAACGCCCGACCACCAAGAGGAGACCTCCATGAAACGCAAGTTGTTGTCTGTTGCCGTTGCCGCCGCTCTGGCTGCCGGTTTTCCTTTCGCGACGGCCCAGCAGGGCAAGCTCTCGGGCGACGTCGTCAAGATCGGTGTGCTCACCGACATGTCGGGCGTCTACGCCGACTACGGCGGGCCCGGTGCCGTTGCTGCTGCCCGCCTGGCGGTGCAGGACTTCGGCGGCAAGATCTTCGGCAAGAACATTGAGGTGGTCAACGCTGACCACCAAAACAAGCCCGACATCGCCAAGAACGTCACCCAGCAGTGGTTTGACCGCGACGGCGTGGACATGACGGTGGAAAACCTCAACTCGGCCGTGGCCCTGACCGTGCAGGCCCTGGGCAAGGAAAAGAACAAGATCACCATCGTCACCGGCGCTGCTACCTCGCGTCTGACCAATGAAGACTGCGCTCCCAACACCGGCATCCACTACCTGATGGACACGGTGGCTCTGAGCAATGTGGTGGGCAAGGCCATCGTCAAGGACGGCGGCGACAGCTGGTACTTCCTGACGGCTGACTACGCTTTCGGTCATTCGCTGGAGAAAGACACCGGCGACGTGGTCAGAGCCAACGGCGGCAAGGTCAACGGCGCGGTGCGTCACCCGCTGTCGACCGGCGACTTCTCCTCCTTCCTGCTGCAGGCTCAATCGTCGGGTGCCAAGGTGGTGGGCCTGGCCAACGCCGGCGGCGATACCGTCAACAGCATCAAGGCTGCAGCCGAATTCGGCCTGACCAAGAAGCAGAACCTGGCAGCTTTGCTGATGCTGGTCACCGATGTGCATGCCCTGGGCCTGAACACCGCCCAAGGCCTGTACCTGACCGAAGGCTGGTACTGGGACCTTAACCCCGAGACCCGCGCCTGGGCCGACAAGTTCAGCAAGGTCATGAACGGCCGCAAGCCCAACTCCAACCATGCGGCGGTCTATTCCTCGACCCTGCATTACCTCAAGGCGGTGCAGGCTGCCGGCACCGACGACACCGCAGCGGTGATGGCCAGGATGCGCGCCACACCCATCAACGACATGTTTGCCAAGGGCGGCACGCTGCGCGCCGACGGCCGCATGGTGCATGACATGTACCTGTTCCAGGTCAAGACCCCGGCCGAGTCCAAAGGCGCTTGGGACTACTTCAAGCTCAAGGGCACCGTCAGCGGCGCCGAAGCCTTCCGCCCGCTGGCCCAGAGCACCTGCGCCGCGCTCAAGAAGTAAGCAAGTCGGGGCCCCTGGCTCGCTACCTGAGCCAGTGAACTCAAAGAGCGGGCCGTATCTTCAGATGCGGCCCGCCCCTACCTGAAACACCATGACTGAAATTTTTGGCATACCGACGGCAGCCCTTTTCGGGCAGTTGCTGCTGGGCCTGGTCAACGGCTCGTTCTATGCGATCTTGTCGCTGGGCTTGGCCGTGATTTTCGGCATGCTCAACATCGTCAATTTTGCACATGGTGCGCTCTACATGACCGGCGCCTTCTTCGCATGGATGCTGCTCAACTACGCCGGCATCAATTACTGGTATGCCTTGATCCTGGCGCCGGCGGCGGTGGGCCTGATCGGCGTACTGATTGAAAAGACCATGCTGCGCTGGCTGCACCAGCTCGACCATCTCTACGGCCTGCTCTTGACCTTTGGCCTGGCGCTCTTGCTCGAGGGCGTGTTTCGCGAGTTCTACGGATCCTCGGGCATGCCCTATGAATTACCCGCGGTGTTTCGCGGCGCCTTCGACGTGGGCTTCATGATGCTGCCCAAGTACCGCGCCTGGGTGGTGGTGGTCTCGCTCTTCCTGTGCCTGTTTACCTGGTATGTGATTGAGAAGACCAAGTTGGGGGCCTACCTGCGCGCCGGCACCGAGAACCCGAACCTGGTCAAGGCCTTTGGCATCAATGTGCCGCTGATGGTCACTTTGACCTACGCCTTTGGCGTGGGCCTGGCGGGCCTGGCCGGCGTGATGGCCGCACCGATTTATCAGGTCAGCCCCTTGATGGGTTCGAACATCATCATCGTCGTTTTCGCGGTGGTGGTGATCGGTGGCATGGGCTCCATCCTGGGCTCCATCATCACCGGCATCGCGCTGGGCCTGATTGAAGGCCTGACCAAGGTGTTTTATGCCGAGATCTCCAGCACGGTGGTCTTCATCATCATGGCCATTGTGCTGATGGTGCGTCCGGCCGGTCTGTTCGGGCGGGAGAAATGATGAACGCGAGCCGCGCCCTTTACCTGGCCTTGCTGGCACTGCTGCTGGCCGCCCCCTTCGTCGGCTACCCCATCTTCCTGATGAAGGTGCTGTGCTTTGCCCTGTTTGCCTGCGCCTTCAATTTGCTGATCGGCTTTACCGGTCTGCTGTCCTTCGGCCATGCCATGTTCTTCGGCTTTGCCGCCTATGTGTCGGGCCATGCGGCCAAGGTCTGGGGGCTCACCCCGGAGCTGGCCATCCTCAGCGGCACGGTCTGCGCCGCCGGCATCGGCCTGGTCACCGGCTGGCTGGCGGTGCGCCGTCAGGGCATCTACTTTGCGATGGTCACCCTGGCGTTGGCGCAGATGATCTATTTCGTTTGCGTGCAAGCGCCCTTCACCTATGCTGAAGATGGCATCCAAAGTATTCCCCGCGGCAAGCTGCTCGGCCTGGTGGACCTCAAGGACGACACCACCATGTACTACTTGGTGATGGTGATCTTCATCGCCGCTTTTGCGCTGATCTACCGCATCATCCATTCGCCGTTTGGTCAGGTTCTCAAGTCCATTCGCGAGAACGAGCCGCGGGCACTGTCCCTGGGCTACAACGTAGACCGCTACAAGTTGCTGGCTTTTGTGCTTTCGGGCGCGCTGGCTGGCCTGGCCGGCGCCACCAAGGCGATTGCCTTTGGCCTGGCCACCCTGACCGATGTCGGTTGGCAGATGTCGGGCGAGGTGGTGCTGATGACCTTGCTCGGCGGCATGGGTACTTTGCTGGGCCCGGTGCTGGGCGCGGCCGTTATTGTGACCATGCAGAACTACCTGGCCAATTTGGGTTCGCTGGTGTCCATCGTGATGGGCGCCACCTTCGTCGTCTGCGTGCTGATGTTTCGCCGCGGCATCGTCGGCGAGATCGCCCACCGCTGGGGCAAGAAGGCCTGAGCCGGCTCTCTCGCAAGGCTACGATTGCTGGTGCCTTGTGTCCGTGGGAGCCGCACCCTCGCGGCGATGCGACTTTCATTTTGTAGGAGCGCCGCCCTCGGCGCGATGCGGCTGTCTTTGTGGGAGCGCCGCCCTCGGCGCGATGCGGCGCCTGATCAAGCGCTGCAATCTTCAGGGCGCATCGAAGCAGGGCGCACGGGTGGGCACTGCGCCGCTCGTGTCCCCCGCCTCGGCTAGCGCCTCGGCTCCTCCTTTACCTCGCTTCGCAGCGCCCACCCGCACGCCCTTGGGTGTCGCAATCGCTCTGC
>CANHGF010000130.1 GCA_947460065.1 Comamonadaceae bacterium | reverse complement strand
CCCACACCACTGCCGACGGCTGGTAGATTTCTTGTGGGAGCGCCGCCCTTGGCCCGATGCGGCTTTTGATCAAACGCCCTATCGCCGCGAGGGCGCGGTTCCCACACCACTGCCGACGGCTGGTAGATTTCTTTTGGGAGCGCCGCCCTTGGCCCGATGCGGCTTTCGATCAAACGCCCTATCGCCGCGAGGGCGCGGCTCCCACACCACTGCCGACGGCTGGTAAATTTCTTGTGGGAGCGCCGCCCTCGGCGCGATGCGGGCTGTGAAAACCAGCTGGGACCTCACCCGCCCCGACATCAAAGCTTGCAGGAAGGCCGCTCACCCATGGCAGCCCGCCAGCGCAGCAGATGCGGATAGCGCTCGTCAGGCTTGAGCTTGATCACACGGGCAAAGTCGACCGCCACCACTGCGGTGATATCGGCCACGCTGAACTGCTCGGCCGCCACGAAACTGCGGTCTGCCAAATGGGCATCAAGCGTCTCGAAAAACCGCTGCGCCCGCGCCAGCCCACGCTGGGCCAGCTCGGGTATCTGGGCGTAGTTGACAGGGCCGGGCAATGCGCGATCGGCCATGGCTGGTGAGCCGTTGCGCAGGGCCTCGGCCACCGGCATCAGGCCGTCGAACTCCATGCGCCAGTTCAGGCTGGCAATCTCGGCCTTGTCATTCGGGCTATTGCCCAAAAGCGGCGGCTGGGGGTATTGGGCCTCCAGGTAGGCTGCAATCGCCGCGTTGTCGGTCAGCACCAGCGTGGCATCGACGCGCAGCGTCGGCACCGTGCAGTGCGGATTGATGGCCCGAAACGCCTCGGACATTTGCTCGCCCGAGCGCAGGTCGATCTGCACCGTCTCGTGCACCACGCCTTTTTCCGCCAGAAAAATACGCGCCCGCCTCGGGTTGGGCGCGGTGGCGCAGTCATAAAGGGTGATCACGAAGCCGCTTTCAGCTTGTCCTGCGTGCTGGTGTCAAAGTCGCTCGCTTCATGGCGCTCGTGCAGTTGCTCGCTCAAGGGACCGCGCAGGCGATTGACCATGCGACCGCGCTGCACCGCCGGGCGCTGTGCCAGCTCTTCGGCCCAACGCTGCACATGGGTGTACTCCTGAACCTGCAGGAACTCGGCGGCCTCATACATCTCGCCGCGGGCCAGCGCCCCGTACCAGGGCCAGATCGCGATGTCGGCCACGGTGTAGTCCTCGCCAGCGATGAAGCGGTGCTGCGCCAGGCGCTGATTGAGCACGTCCAGTTGGCGCTTGGTCTCCATGGCGAAGCGGTCGATGGCATATTCGATCTTGACCGGCGCATAGGCATAAAAATGCCCGAAGCCACCGCCCAGATAAGGCCCGCTGCCCATCTGCCAAAACAGCCACGACAGGCACTCGGCCCGCTGGGCAGGCTCGGTGGGCAACAAGACACCAAATTTCTCGGCCAGGTAGACCAAGATGGCGCCTGACTCAAACACCCGCACCGGCTCGGCGCCGCTGTAATCGAGCAAGGCCGGGATCTTGGAATTGGGGTTGACACCCACAAAGCCAGAGCCAAACTGCTCGCCCTCATGGATGCGGATCATCCAGGCGTCGTACTCAGCGCCCTGATGACCCAGGGCCAGCAACTCCTCAAGCATCACCGTCACCTTGATGCCGTTGGGCGTACCCAGCGAATACAGCTGCAGCGGATGCTTGCCCCTGGGCAGGGGCTTGTCGTGCGTGGCGCCAGCCACCGGCCGGTTGATGTTGGCGAAGCGCCCGCCATTGGACTTGTGCCAGGTCCAGACCTTGGGCGGGATGTAGGGGCTCGAATCAGACATGCAGACCTCAAAAAAATCAGGTGCCCTTTGCACCCGTCGAGCGCATGGTAAAGCAAGCAGGAAAAGTGCGCCTAGGAGGCCAAAATTCAAATTTTTGCCAAGCCCCGAGCCCGCTGTGGCGCGCGCCATCGACATCGGGCTGCAGCAGCTCATGGGCAGGTCGATGGGGCACGATCTGCTGCGCAACCCGTGGTCAAGCGCACGGCTGGACATTGCACCGCTCCGGGTTTGAGACTGCGCAAGGCTTTGCAGCCCTCGAGGTTGGGGTCACATGCCAGACTAAGGCGCCGGTGCGGGGGCACAGACACCAGACTGACTCGCGCGGGCCAGCCAAGCGGGGGGCGCCGCGTCAATGGCTTAACTGCCCCCACACCTTCTCCAGCCGCTTGACGCTCACCGGCTGCGGCGTGCGCAGCTCCTGCGCGAAAAAGCTCACGCGCAGCTCTTCCAGCAGCCAGCGCAGCTCCAGCATGCGAGCGTCCTGTACGCCCTTGCGCTCGGCCACCAGGCGCCAGTAGCGCTGCTCTTGCGGACGTAGCTCCAGCAGGCGCTGGGCGTCGCGCGCGGGGTCGGCGCGGTATTTGTCCAGGCGCAGGGTGATGGCCTTGAGGTAGCGGGCAAAGTGCTGCAGCTGCGGCCAGGACGTGGCGGCAATGAAGTTCTTGGGCATCAGGCGCTGCAGCTGCTGCGCGCAGTCGGCCGTGGCCTCGGGTGCGTTCTTGGTGTCTTTGATCTTGCGCAGCGCGGTGGCGTACTCGGCCAGCACCACGCCAGCCAGACGCGCCACTTCATTGGCGATCAGCGTCAGGCGCCCCCGGCCCTCGTCTACGCGCTTTTTGAAGGTAGCTTCGTCGGCGGGCAGTGGCTCCTGCAAGAAGGCGCGGTCCACCGCCACCTCGATGATCTGTGTGCGCAGCTCCTCGGCGGTGCCCAGGCTCATGAAGGCCACTGTCATCTTCTGCAGGTCGGGGATGTTCTTTTCCAGGTACTTGAGCGCGTCCTTGATCTGCAGCGCACACAGGCGCCCCAGGCCCTTGCGGTGCTTGGCGGCGGCGACTTCGGGTTCGTCGAAGACTTCGATGGATACCGCATCACCCAGGTCGATCAGGGCCGGAAAGCCGATCAGGGTCTGGCCGCCTTTGCGGATTTCCATGAGTTCGGGAAGTTCGCCGAAGGACCAGGTGCTGTGGCGCTGGTCGGCGCTGGCCCTGGGGGAGTCCTTGGCGCTGTCCGGGGTCGATGTGCCGCGCGCACCTTCACCCTGCCCTCTCCCAGAGGGAGAGGATGAAGTCCTGGTATCCGGATCCGGCCCCGATTTTTGAGCTTCCCTCCCAGCCGCCGAAGGCGCGGACAGTTTCAAACCTGCTAGCGCCTGAAACGCACCCCTCGCCTTGCTGCCCCATTCCGCCTTGAGCGCGCCCAGGTTGCGGCCCATGCCGCGCTGGCGGCCGTGTTCGTCGACCACGCGCAGGTTCATGAACAAATGCGCGCTGAGCATGTCGAGCTTGAAGTCGGCGCGCTTAACGTCCAGGCTGGTCTCGTCGCGTACCTTTTTGAGCAGCACGTCGGTGAGTGAACCGGCCCCAAAGAGCTCGGGCGCGGCCAGCTCGCCGGCCAAGCGGGCGGCGCTTTCGGGCAGAGGCACAAAACGGCTGCGTGGCTTTTGCGGCAGGCTTTTGAGCAGGGCCCAGATCTTGTCCTTGAGCATGCCAGGCACCAGCCATTCACAGCGATCTTCGTTGACCTGATTGAGCACAAACAGCGGCACGTCGACGGTGACGCCGTCTTTGGCGTCGCCTGGCTCGTGCAGGTAGCTGGCGGCGCAGTCCACGCCGCCCAGGCGCAGGGTCTTGGGAAAGGCCTGGGTGGTGATGCCCGCGGCCTCGTGCCGCATGAGCTCCTCGCGGGTCAAAAACAACAGACGCGGGTTGTTGCGCGAGGCGTCTTTCCACCAGCGCTCGAAAGCCGCACCGTTGTGGGCATCGGCCGGCACTTGGCTGTCGTAGAAGGCAAAGATCAGCTCGTCGTCGACCAACACGTCCTGCCGGCGCTGCTTGTGCTCGAGTTCCTCCACCTGGGCCATGAGTTTGTGGTTGGCGGCCAGGAAGGGCAGCTTGCTGTCCCAGTGGCCAGCCACCAGGGCTTCGCGCATAAAAATCTCGCGTGCGCCCGCTGCATCCACGCTTGCGTAATTGGCACGGCGGTTGTTGTAGATCACCAGACCATAGAGCGTGGCCCGCTCGAGGGCCGAGACCTGGGCGGCTTTTTTCTCCCAGTGCGGGTCCAGCAGCTGCTTTTTGATCAGATGCGCGCCCACTTGCTCTATCCACTGTGCGTCGATGTTGGCCATGCAACGGCCGAACAGGCGCGCGGTTTCCACCAGCTCTGCCGCGACGATCCAGCGCCCCGGCCGTTTGGACAGGCGCGAACCCGGATGGCGGTGAAACTTGATGCCGCGTGCGCCCAAATAAAAGTCGTCTTCGTCGCTTTTGCAACCGATATTGCCCAGCAGACCGCACAGCAGGGCCAGGTGAAGCTGCTCATAACTGGCCGGCTCTTTGTTGAGCTTCCAGCCTTGCTCGCCCACCACGCTGACCAATTGCGAATGGATGTCGCGCCACTCGCGCACGCGGCGCACATTGATGTAGTTCTCGCGCAGCAGGTTTTCGTACTGGCGGTTGGAGAGTTTGTGGGGGGTGGGAGCGGGCTGGGGCGTGGGCACGTGCGCCTCGGGCCGTCCTCCCAGCGCTAAGCCCACAGAATGCGGCCGCCCTCCCCTGGCCTCCCCAATCCATTGCCAGAGCTTCAAGTACGAAACAAACTCGCTCTTCTCGTCGTCAAACTTGGCATGTCTCTGGTCGGCCTGGGCCTGTTTATCCAAGGGCCGATCGCGCACATCCTGCACGCTCAGCGCGCTGGCAATGACCAACACCTCCTCAAGGGCGCGGCGCTCACGCGCCTCCAGCAGCATGCGGCCCACCCGGGGATCCAGGGGCAGCTTGGCCAGCGCATGGCCGATGGGGGTCAGCTCATTGAAGTCATCGACCGCGCCAAGCTCAGCGAGCAGTTGATAGCCGTCGGTGATGGCGCGGCGCTGCGGCGGCTCGATGAATGCAAATTCCTCCACGCTGCCCAGGTGCAAGGCCTTCATGCGCAAGATCACCGAGGCCAGCGAGCTGCGCAAGATCTCCGGGTCGGTGAAGGCTGGGCGGGATAGAAAGTCTTGCTCCTCATACAGGCGAATGCAGATACCGTCAGCCACGCGGCCGCAGCGGCCGGCCCTCTGGTTGGCCGCTGCCTGCGAGATCGGCTCGACCAGCAGCTGCTCGACCTTGCTGCGAAAGCTGTAGCGCTTGACCCGTGCGGTGCCGGTATCTATAACGTAACGGATGCCCGGCACGGTCAGTGAGGTTTCGGCCACGTTGGTGGCCAACACAATGCGGCGGCCGCTGTGCGCCTCAAAGATGCGGTCTTGCTCGGCTTGCGACAGGCGCGAGAATAGGGGCAGTACTTCGGCCTCGCGCAGCAGCGGCTGGTGCGCAAGGTGTTTGCGCAGGTGGTCAGCGGCTTCGCGGATTTCTCGCTCGCCGGGAAGAAAAACCAGAATGTCTCCGGCATGCACACCACCGCGCCAAAGCTCGTCGACCGCATCGGCCAGCGCACTGTTCAGGTCGTATTCGCGTGACTCCTCAAACGGACGGTAGCGCTGCTCCACCGGGAAGGTGCGGCCGGAGACCATGATGACCGGCGCCTGGCCCCTGCCAGAGGAAAAATAATCCGCAAAACGCTGCGCGTCGATGGTCGCCGAGGTGATGATGATTTTCAGGTCCGGCCGACGCGGCAGCAATTGGCGCAGGTAGCCCAACAGAAAATCGATGTTCAGGCTGCGCTCATGGGCCTCGTCGATGATGAGCGTGTCGTAGGCGCGCAGCAGCGGGTCGGTCTGCGTCTCGGCCAGCAAGATGCCATCGGTCATCAGCTTGACCGAGGCACCGGCCGACAGCCGGTCCTGAAAGCGCACCTTGTAGCCGACCACCTCGCCCAGCGGCGACTTCATTTCTTCGGCGATGCGTTTGGCCACACTGGAGGCAGCCACGCGCCGAGGCTGGGTGTGGCCGATCAGGTGGCCGCGCTGGCCAGGGTGGTTGGCGCTGCCGCGGCCCAGGCTCAGCGCGATTTTGGGCAGCTGTGTGGTCTTGCCCGAGCCGGTCTCGCCGCAGACGATGACTACTTGGTGGTCTGTGATGGCGCGTGCGATGTCCTCACGCCGTGCCGAAACCGGCAGGCTCTCGGGAAATTCCAGGTGCAAGGCAGCAGGAGGCGGGGCAAGAGACACAAAAAAACGCAGCAGCGGCGGGCGAAAAAACGGTGAAAAAAAAGCAGGCCGCAGCTTCGGGGCTGAGCGATGACTGGGTGGGCCTGAGAGAGGGTGCTGTCAACTTCGGTCAAAATCGGCCGAAATCGTCTTCAACACCTATGTCCACCGTCTTCAATTTTACCTTCGTGCCCTGGTTCCGCTCGGTGGCGCCCTATATCCACCTGCACAGGGGCAAGACCTTTGTGGTGGGCATGGCCGGAGAAGCAATTGCGGCGGGCAAGCTACAGCACATTGCCCAGGACCTGGCACTGATTCAGAGCATGGGGGTGAAGATCGTGCTGGTGCACGGCTTTCGGCCGCAGGTCAATGAACAGCTGGCCGCCAAAGGCCACCAGCCGCAATACGCGGGTGGCATGCGCATCACCGACAGCGTGGCGCTGGACTGCGCGCAAGAAGCGGCCGGGCAGTTGCGCTATGAGATCGAGGCCGCCTTCAGCCAGGGCCTGCCCAACACGCCCATGGCCGGCTCGACGGTGCGGGTGATTTCAGGCAACTTTGTGACCGCGCGTCCGGTGGGTATCGTCGACGGCATCGACTTCAAGCATTCAGGCCTGGTGCGCAAGGTCGATGCGCAGGGCATACGCCAGACCCTGGACATGGGCGCGATGGTGCTGCTCTCGCCCTTCGGTTTTTCCATCACCGGCGAGGCTTTCAACCTGTCGATGGAAGAAGTGGCCACCCGGGTGGCCATTGAGTTGCAGGCCGATAAGCTGATCTTTCTGAGCGAAATACCCGGCATCCGGATTCGACCGACCGAGCCTGCCGCCGACGACAACCCCATCGACACCGAAATGCCGCTGGACCTGGCCGAAAAACTGCTT
>CANHGF010000129.1 GCA_947460065.1 Comamonadaceae bacterium | reverse complement strand
GCGCAAGGCCTGCTGATCGCTCGCAGTGCGCAAAGTCTGGCTGGTCAAGGGCTCGGGCGTGATGGTGGCGCAACCTGAGAGAACGAGGGCGCTGGCAGCCAGGGCCAGGGTGTGAATGCGGCAGGGGAGCAGGCGTTTATGAAGCATTGAAAAACCTTGGCATGAAGCGGTGAATTTGAGGAGATGGACGATGCCAGTCAGCTTTAAATTTCAGCATTGACCACGGCGTGGGGCGGCATGAGCAAAAAAGACGCGCAAATTACAAAAAATGTCATCAATGTAAATATTGTTGCTGGCCGTTTTTTTTGATCCCAAAGGAATCCAAATCTTTGAATGGAATTTGGTGGCAAGGACTTATCCCGGCCAGCCTTGGGCGTCCGAGTCCGAGTCCGAGTCCGAGTTCGACGCGAATCTGTATGTGCTTGATTCACATAGATTCCGGTCTCAGGAAGCCACTAGAGCAGGCTCAATGAGGTATCAGCGGTGGGCTTCTTGACGTCCAGGGCATCCTGCATCGAAGCCTGGTCGCAGTTGACGATGGAGTTACCGCTGACCGGCACGCCTTGGTTGATGGAGACGCTTCAGCCCTGAATGCGCCGCAGGTGTGCCGAGACGGATCGGGGGCGCGGCTCCCACACCCCCGATCCGAGGCCTCGCCGAAGATCGTGGGAGGGCCGCCCCGGCCCGATGGGGCCTTGGATCAAGGAACAGCCTGAAAACCCGCGCCGCATCGCCGCGAGGGCGCGGCTCCAGCGGCTCCAGCGGCTCCCTATTGGGCTAGCTGCGGGCAGACTGCATCAGGTCCCACAGCCGTGCCGGAGAAAACGGCATGTCGGCCTGGTTGATGCCCAGGGGTCGCAGGGCGTCGACCACCGCATTGGCCAGGGCCGGCAGCGAGCCCGAGCAGCCCGACTCGCCCACGCCTTTGGCGCCCAGCATATTGAGCTTGGTGGGCACCGGCACGCTTTGGTGGTGAAAGCCGTGCAGGATGCCGGCTCGGGGCATGGCGTAGTCCATGAAGGAGCCGCTGAGCAGCTGGCCGGTCTCGCGGTCGTAAACCGCATGCTCGCCGAAGGCCTGACCGAGCCCTTGCACCACGCCGCCGTGCACCTGCCCGATCAGTTGCTTGGGCGAGATGACCTCGCCCACGTCATCGGCGGCCCAATAGCCCACCAGATCGCACACGCCGGTCTGCGGATCGATCTCGACCTCGGCAATGTGGCAGCCATTGGGGAAGGTCGCGCCCGATGAGGCTTGACCGATGAGCTCCAGGCCCTCAGCGCCCGCTTGGTCCAGCCAAGCCTCGAAACCCATTTCGCGACCGGCATGACGCCAGTGACCGCCTTCAATGAGCACCTCCTCTGGCGTGCAGCCCCAGAGCTGGGCCACCTGTGGACGGCCGTGCTCCATGAGCTGGCGGCACAGGTCCACGATGGCACTGCCCAAGCCGTAGAGCGTGCGCGAGCCGCCGGTGGAGTTGCCCACCAGATCACGCCCGACTTCGCCGGCCACAAAGCGCACCCGCTGCGATGGCAGGCCCAGCTCGCGCTCGACGATGCGGGCAAAAGAAGTTTCATGACCCTGGCCGGAAGCGCCGGAGATGGCGTGCAAGGTCAGACCGCCTGCCTCAATGCGGCCACGCACCTGGTCCTTGGCGGCAGCGCCCGGGCCTGAGGACTCCAGGTAATAGGCCAGGCCACGGCCGAACAGCCGGCCGCGCGAGCGCGCACGCTCACGCCGCTGAGCAACGCCGGCGGCATCAGAGTCGGTCAGGGCGCAGTCCATGATGCGCTCGAACTGGCCGTTGTCATAGACCGTGCCGTTGGCGGTGGTGTAGGGGAAGTCGGCCGGGGCGATGAAGTTCAGGCGCCGGATGGCCACCGGATCGAGCCCGTGCTCGTGGGCGGCATGGTCGACCAGGCGCTCAATGGCATAGGCCAGGTCGGGCCGGCCGGCGCCTCGGTAGGCCGAGACCGGCACGGTGTTGGTGTAGTAGATGTGCGAGCGCATGTGCAGCGCTGGCACCTTGTAGACCCCGCCCATGGTGATGGACAGGTTGCGCGCGCCGATGTGGGTGCTGAAGTAAACATTGAAGGCGCCGGCATCGACCTGGTTGTCAAAGCGGATCGCCAGAATGCGCCCTTGCGCATCGAGCGCAATGTGTCCGTGCAGGGTGAGTGCCCGGCCATGCCAGTCGCTCAGGAAGGTTTCAGAGCGGCTGCTGACCCACCGTACCGGCCGGCCCAGGGTGCGGGCGGCCAGCATGAGCAGCACATGCTCGCTGGTGGCGGTGCCCCGCAGTCCGAAGGAGCCGCCCACGTCCTGGGTGTGCACCCGGATGGAGTCGGCGGGCCAGCCAGTGATGGTGGTGAACATGCCCAGCATGCTCACCAGCCCCTGGGTGGGCGTGCGCACATGGGTCAGACCTGTTGCAGCATCGTGCCAGGCCTGCACCGCTCGCGGCTCCATGGGCGCAGGAATCAGGCGCTGGCTGACCACCTTCACATTCGAGGTCATGGCGGCGCGCGCAAAGGCGGCATCGACGGCGGCGCGGTCGCCGGCCTCAAAGACGACCGAGGTGTTGCCCGGCGCCGCTTCATGCAACTGCACCGCCCCAGGGGCGGTGGCGTCTTCAAAGGTAACTGCGCAGGGCAGGGTCTCGTAGTCGATCTCGGCCAGTTCGGCGGCATTGGCCGCGAGCTCGGCGGTATCGGCAATCACCATGGCCATGGGCTGGCCCACATAGAGGACCTTGGCTTGCGCCAGCACCGGCATGCGGCAAATCACCTGCGGCTGACCCTGCGCGTCCTTGACGGTCACGGCATTGACCAAGGCGGCAAACCCGGCCGCCGTCACATCTTGCGCCGTCAGGACGCAGCGAACACCCGGGGCCTGGCGCACAGCGCTCCAGTCGGCCTCAAAGCGGGCGTGGGCATGGTCGGAGCGCACCATCACCGCATGCAAGGTACCTTGCTCCCAGGCGTCAGAGGTGAACTGGCCGGTGCCGGTGATCAGGCGCTGGTCTTCCTTGCGCAGCAGCGGCTGCGGGCTCAGGACCGCGCTCATCCCTGGCTCCCCTGCATCACCTGCGCCGCTTCGTGCACCGCCTCGACGATGTTCACATAGCCGGTGCAGCGGCACAGATTGCCTTCCAGGCCTTCTTCGATTTGCTCGCGGCTGGGCTGCGGAATGTGGCGCAGCAGATCGACGCTGGCCATGATCATTCCGGGGGTGCAAAAGCCGCACTGCAGGCCGTGGCAGCGGGAAAACGCCTCCTGCACAGGGTGCAGGCCATCCTGGCCCAGACCCTCGATGGTGGTCACCTGAGCGCCGTCGGCCTGCGCGGCCAGGACGGTACAAGACTTGACCGCCCGGCCATTGAGGTGGACGGTGCAGCAGCCACACTGGGTGGTGTCGCAGCCGACATGGGTGCCGGTCAGACCGCAGTGCTCGCGAATCACATTGACCAGCAAGGTATGGTCAGGCACGTCGAGCTTGCGCACGGTGCCGTTGAGGGTGAGCTGTATTTGCATGGACAGGATTATTAAGGAAGCTAAGTACACAATCTACCCGATTGGGGCTACCCCTGCCGGACGGCCCTGTCACTTGGGGATCAGGGTCCCGCGACGAATCAGGGAAAACCCTGGACACTGGTCAAAGCAGCTTGCTCAGAGCAAGATACAGGCTTTGCCCAATCAGGAGTGCGCCCATGACAGGCCAGGAACGCGACGAGCTGATGCGATTTTTGCGAGAACTTTCCACCTCGCGCGAGCCGGTCGATGCCGGCGCGACCAACCTCATCGCGCAAGCGGTCGCGCAAAACCCGAATGTGGGCTACCGACTGGTGCAGCAGATCATGGCCCTGCGCATGGCCCTGGGGGCACAAGCGCCGACGGCGAGCAGCCCGGCTCCAGCCCAGGCGGACTCACCCAGCATCTGGGGCAGCGGCTTGCTCAAGACAGCTCTGGCGGCAGGCCTTGGGGCGGCCGCCGGCACGGTGTTGGCAGAGCAGGCCAGCTCCTGGCTGGGCTCAGACGACTTCGACCTCGGCGACTGAGCCGCCAGCCAGCGGCTTGGGCCGCATCCTCAGCTGCGGCCAAAGCCGTCTCTCGTCTTACTCAACCTTGGCGGTCTCGCGCATTTTTTCCAGCGCTGCCTGCAAACGCTGCTGAATAACTGCGCGCTGCAACTGCGGCTTGAGAGTATCGCGCGCCGGCGGGGTGAAGGCGCGCGCATCTTCGAGCGCCAGCACGTGCCAGCCGGCCAGGCCGCGCACCGGAGCGGATGCAAGCTGCCCAGCCTTGAGCGACTCGACCGCCTTGAGCAGGGCCGGCACCATTTCGCCCTGGGCCATCCAGTCGGTCAGGCCGCCGGCGCTGCGGGTGGCTTCGTCCAGGGAATATTCGGCGGCCAAATCGGCAATCTTGCCGCCGGCCTTGACGCGGTCCAACAGCAATTTGGCGGTGGCCTCTTCATTGACCAGCAGGTGGCGCAGGCGAAACTGGCGGCTGCCTAGCAGCTTGACCTGGCGGTCATATTCCTGCTTGAGCTCGTCGTCGGTGATTTCCTTGCTTTGGGCCAGCTGCTGCTGCCAGGCCTGCATCAGCACCGCCTGCCGAGCCAGCTCAATTTGCGCCTGCACCAAGGGCAACTTATCCAGCCCATCCTTGGTAGCGGCCTGCGCCATCAAAGCCTGGTTGACCAGCGCATCGCGCACGGCCGACTGCACCTGAGGCGAGTTGGGCGCGCCCCGCGCCAGTTGCTCACGCAGCAAGACTTCGGCGCGGGCCACCGACTGAGCCTCGCCATTGACGGTGACAAAAGGACGGCCGAGCGCCTCAGCCGAAGCGGCGGCTGGTCCTTGTGCCTGGGCCCACAGGCTGGCAGGAGCGGAGACGGCCAAAACGCTGGCGAGGGCGGCACAACGGCCGATTGAATACAAGAAGCGGGGGGTGGCGGTCAAAGTGTTTCTCCGGGGGAAATAGCAGCACCAAAGGCGCGCGCCCTGAATGGACGGGGGATAACTGTAGCTCAGAGTCGGCTCGGCCGTGGCGCAGGGTATGGGGGCGGCATCAAGTGATCACTAAAGTAAGCCCAATGGGTACTGATGGATAAGAGATCAAGCGCGCCGCGGTAGCCGTGACCACTGCTGTATGACGTAAACTCGTCTCATCGGAGGACAGCTCGCCTCAGGTGACAGTCTCCGGCTTCACCTTCCTGCGCAAGGGCGTCCTTCTGGATCTCGCCCAACAGAAGATGAAGGGTGCCTACGATGGCTCTGACAAGCGGACTTCATTCTTCACCCCATCACACGAATCCCCGCCTCTGGCGTGTGGCCCAGACACTGGGCTGGCTGGGTTTGGCGCTGCTGGGCGTGTTTTTGCCTTCGTCTACCGCAGGTACTTCCCTGGGCCTTGTTGCCCTGTTCCTGTCTGCGGCGCTGCTGCTGCCATCGCTCTGGGCTCTGCGTGTTTGGCGAGAACCTTTCGTCGGCTTGAGCTTGCTCCTTTTTGCCTATATTGGCTTGCATAGCTTGTGGATGAGTTGGACCCATGCCCAGCCGGTGTCACTGCTGGGAGGCTATTCGGAGTTGTGGCGTGTGCCTGTGCTGCTGGCCGTTTTTGCCCTTGCCAGAAATACCGAAGTATTTTGGCGAGCATTGGTGACGGGGGCGATCGCATTGTGTGGCCTGTACTGGCTGAACCTGGCGGGCCTGCCTGTGACCGGTTCGAACGCTTTAGATCTGGAAGTGCGTCGAATTTCAGCGCCCTTGGGTCTACTGGCCGTAGGGTGGATCGCCCTGGAGCGCTCTTTTACATCTGCGCGACCCTGGGCCATGAGGTCAGTGGCCTTGTTCATGGCCATGACCACCATTTTTGCCATTGAAGGTCGCACCGGCCATCTTTCATTGATCGCGCTCTCGTCTCTGGCAGGATGGGTATATGGGCGGGGACATTGGCGCTGGCTGAGCATGCTCTTGCTGCCCTTGGCCATCGGCCTGCTGTCCATGAACTCGAAGGCGGTGCAAAACCGAATGGGCGACACGCTGACGATCATGCAAAAAAAGACCGACTCCACCGAGGTAAGGTCAGCCGAGTTGCGCAAAGCTTTTTACACAACCGGTCTTGCGATCGCGCTCGATCATCCCTGGATGGGCGTGGGCTACGACGGGGTTCCAGCCGCTTACGAAGCTCGAATAATCCAACGAGTTGCCGCGGGTGAATTTAGCCCGCCCTACGCGCAAAAGCCCTATTCGAGGCCCCCGAATCTTCACAACGAGTTCCTGATGCAGTGGGCAGGTGGTGGCCTGCCGGCTCTCATTTTGCTCATCGGGTGGATGGCCTCACCGCTGCTGACGAAAGGCCACTCCCCCTCAACCCGCAGAGCCCTTACAGGCTTGATTTTGTTGTTTGGGCTTGGCTGTCTCTTTAATTCCTGGCTGCTGGATTTCACGCCCGGCCATGTGTTTACCGTTCTGATAGCCTGGCAGTTGAGCGGCCGCTATCGGGAGCAGCACGCGGCCACGCGTCCAGAAAAATCTGCTTGAGTGATCCGATCGGCCGGCGCGGACCTTGAGCCACCCACTCAATTGCCCTTGATATTGTTCTCTTGCGCCACCTGGCGCCACAGCGTAATTTCACTGGCGATCAGGCGGGCGAACTCGTCGGGGGTGTTGGTCATGGCCACGCTGGCCTTGGCCGCAATGCGCGCTTTCACATCGGGCATCTCGACAATGCGCACCACCTCCTCGTGCAGGCGCTTGACGATGTCGGCCGGCGTTGCGGCCGGCGCGAGCAGCCCTATCCACAGTGACACTTTCAGGTCGACCCCCAACTCAGCCAGGGTGGGCACATTGGGCAGGTCTTTGAGTCGCTCGGTCGAGGTCACCGCCAGGGCCTTGACCCGCCCGCTTTGCAAGCCGGTGACCGCTGGCCCCGTATCGGCCAAGACCATGCTCACATCGCCGGCCATCACCGCCTGCACCGACTCATTGGCTCCCTTGTAGGGAATGTGGGTGAATTTGGCGCCGG
>CANHGF010000128.1 GCA_947460065.1 Comamonadaceae bacterium | reverse complement strand
CGCCACGCAGCCGATTACGCCTTGCGCCGGGTCTCCACCGACACCGATGTCGCCAATGCCTGCCTGTTTCTGGCCAGCGATGTCTCGCGCCAGATCACCGGCGTCGACCTGCCGGTCGACGGCGGCTGGGCCATGCTCTGAAAGCCCCCCATGACCTATGCACCCAAAGAAGTTGATCTGATCATCCGCGGCGCCCAAGTGGTCTCGCCAGAGCAAATCATCCCGGCCAGTGTGGCGATTGCCGGCGAGCAGATCGTGGCCGTCGGCCACGACGACTGCATGCCGCCAGCACGCCAGGAGATGCGCGCCGACGGGCTCTACCTGCTGCCCGGCGCCATCGACAGCCATGTGCACTTTCGCGACCCCGGCTACCCACACAAGGAGACCTGGAAGACCGGCTCAGCCGCTGCCGCCTGCGGCGGTGTCACCACCGTCTTCGAGATGCCCAATACCAACCCTCCCACTGGAACGCTCGAGGCGCTGGCGCTCAAGCTCAAGGCGGCCGAGTCGTCCTATGTGGACTACGGCATCCACGGCCTGCTCGGCGACGACACCATCGCCAACCTCGAGCAACTGCTCGAGGGCGGTGTGAGCAGCTTCAAGGCCTTTGTGGGCAACACCTTCGGCAACCTGCCCGCGCCCACCGACGGCGCCTTGCTCGAAGGCTTTGAGATCCTGGCGCCGCTGGGCATACGCACCGTGGTGCATGCGGAAAACTCCTCCATCATGGCGCGCCGCCAAGCGCAGTGGCAGGCGGCCGGCCGCATCGACCCGCTCGCCCACTTGGACGCGCGGCCAGCGGTGGCCGAAATCGAGGCCATAGGCCGGGTGCTGACCCTGGCCGAATGGACGGGCGCGCGGGTGCACATTGCCCACCACAGCGCCGCCGACTCGCTGTTTTTGCTGCGCCAGGCCAAGGCCCGCGGGGTCGATGTCACTGCCGAAACCTGCCCCCAGTACATGCTGCTCAACACCGATCACATGCGCAAGCTCGCCGGTGTGATGCGGGTCAACCCACCGATCCGCGAGCCGCGCCACAACCAGCCCCTGTGGGACGCGCTGGTCGAAGGCGTGCTTGACATGATCGCCACCGACCACGCACCCCACACCCCCGAAGAGAAGACCCGCGCCAACATCTGGGAGTGCGACTGCGGCTTCCCAGGTGTGGAGACGCAAATGCCCTTGATGCTGACCGAAATCAACAAGGGCCGCGCCAGCCTCATGGACTACGTCAAGTGGAGCTCGGTCAACCCGGCCAAGGCCTGGGGTCTGTATGGCACCAAGGGCGTGATCGCGGTGGGCGCGCATGCCGACATTGCCTTTGTGGACATGGCCCGCTCAGGCACCCTGTCGCAGGGCAAGCTGCAGAGCATCAGCAAGATCTCGCCCTGGCACGGCCGCAGCGTCCAGGGATACCCGATCCACACCCTGCTGCGCGGCCGCTTTGTGATGCGCGACGGCCAGCTGGTGAGCGATGCCGCCGGTTGGGGCCGTAACATCAAGCCCATCCAGAAGATGCCCACCCCCAAGCCGCGCAATACCGAGCACTACAGCCGGGCCATCGTCCAGGCCAGCGCCCACGAAAGCCAGCCATGAGCACACCGCTGATTGAACTGACCAGCGTGCGCCTGCAGTATGCCAACGGCACGGTGGCGCTGGAAAGCACCGACCTGAGCATTGCGAAGGGCGACTTTGTGGCCCTGGTCGGCCCCAGCGGCTGCGGCAAATCGACCATCCTCAAGCTGGTGGCTGGCCTCTTGCGGCCCAGCGCCGGCGCGGTGGTGGTGGGCGGGCGCGAGGTGGGCGCAGCCGGTCAGCGCGATGCTTTTGCCTCGGGCATACGGCTGGGTCTGGCCTTCCAGAACCCGACCATGCTGCCCTGGCTGAGCATCCGCGAGAACGTCATGATCCCGCTCAAGATCGTCGAGCCCTTCAGGCAGGACTATGCGCGCAAGAAAAAAGGCGAGTTCGCCGACCGCGCCGACGCCTTGCTGGCCCAAGTCGGGCTCAAGGGCTTTGCCGACAAGCGGCCCTGGCAGCTCTCGGGCGGCATGCTGCAGCGGGCCTCGCTGTGCCGCGCGCTGATCCACGAGCCGCAGCTGCTGCTGCTCGACGAGCCCTTTGGCGCGCTCGACCAGTTCACCAGGGAGGAGCTTTGGGCCATCATGCAGGATCTGTGGATCAAGACCCGGCCCACCGTGCTGCTGGTCACCCATGACCTGCGCGAGTCGGCCTATCTGGCCACCCGCATCTGCGTCATGTCCTCGCGGCCCGGCCGCATCATCGAAGACTGCCCGGTGCCTTTCGAGCGACCACGCACCGTGGCCATGAGCTATGCGCCCGAGTTCAGCGAACTGGTCCAGCAACTGCGCATGCGCATCGCGCACGCGCGCTCCGAAGGAGTTACAGCATGAACAAACTGTCTGCCCAGGCCCAGCAGAACCTGCTGAGCGTGATGGCCCTGATCGGCTTTTTTGCGCTGTGGGAGCTGGCCTGTATCGTCTTCAATGTCTCCAGCTTGATCTTGCCCAAGCCCAGCCAGATCGCAACGGTGCTGATCACCAAGATGCCGCTGCTGTGGCCGCACACCGCGCAGACGCTCTACACCACCTTGGTCGGCTTTGGCATCGGCGTGGCAGTCGGCATTGTGCTGGGCATGTTGATCGGCTCGTCCAAGCTGGCCTACAACGTAGCCTATCCACTGCTGGTGGGTTTTTCCAGCATCCCCAAGGTGGCGGTGGTGCCGATCTTCGTGGTCTGGTTTGGCGCTGGCACGGTGCCGGCCATCCTGACCTCGGCGGTGATTAGCATCTTCCCGGTGGTGGTCAACGTGGCCACTGGCCTGGCCTCGACCGAGCCTGAGCTCGAAGACGTGCTAAAGGTATTGGGCGCCAACAAGCGCGACGTGCTTTGGAACGTCGGCCTGCCGCGCGCCCTGCCCTATCTGTTTGCCTCGCTCAAGATCGCCATTACCCTGGCCTTTGTGGGCACGGTGCTGTCGGAGACGGTGGCCGCCAACCGCGGCATCGGCAACGTGATGATGATCGCCAGCGGCAACTTTGACGTGCCCATGGTCTTTGCAGGCCTGTTCATTCTGGCCGGCCTGGGCATCAGCTTGTATGCGGTCTCGTCCTTGATCGAGCGGCGCATGACCGGCTGGAGCCAGCGCAAATCTGAAATGGCCATGGTCTGAACCCAGACCTCCCCCCTACCTGTACACACCATGAACTCTTTGATCGCCATTGACGTGGCAGGCCATCGCCTGCTCGCCCGCACCCATCCGCAAGCCCCCAAAACCGTGGCGGCCTTCCATAAGCTGCTGCCCTACCGCCAGAAGTTCATTCACGTTCGCTGGAGCGGCGAAGGCGTGTGGGTTCCGCTGGGAGAGTGGTCGCTGGGCGTGGATTTTGAAAACCACACCAGCCACCCTTCGGTGGGCGACATCCTGTTCTACCCCGGCGGCTACAGCGAGACCGAAATCATCATGGCCTACGGGCCCTGCAGCTTTTCCAGCAAGCTGGGCCAATTGGCCGGCAACCACTTCCTGACCGTGGTCGACGGCCGCGAACAATTGCCCGAAATCGGCCGCAAGGTACTCTGGGAAGGCGCGCAGGAAGTGGTGTTCTCGCTGGCCTGAGCGTGTCTCGGGCCCGGTCGGGCCAGTCCGGTTCGATGCGATGATAGGAACTCCGCGCGGCTGCTCACCTGGCAGGCGGCGGCCAGCCTGGAGTTGCCCATGGATGAGGTGTATCTGATCGGCGTGTCATGCACGTCCTTTGGCAAGCAGCCCGAAGCGAGTTTCAAGGACCTGAGTCGGCAGGCCTACCTGGAGGTGCTGGCCGACGCCGGGCTGGACAGCGGTGAGCAAATCGAGCAAGCCTGGTTCGGCAATTGCGGCATGGGCACCTTCGGTCAGCGCAACATTCGCGGCCAGGTCTGCTTTACCCCGCTGGTGCAAGAGCGCCTGTTTCCCGAACGGGTACCCATGATCAATGTCGAAGGCGGCTGTGCCACCGCCTCGATGGCGCTGCACGGCGCGGTCAAAGACATCCTGTCCGGCCAGAGTGAGCTTTCGCTGGCCATCGGGGTCGAAAAAACCTTCTACCCCGGCGATGCGGCCAAGACCCAGGAAATCTTTGAAGGCGGCATCGACCAGCTCGACCCGCAGGAATGGATGGACTACTACCGCCGTGCCGGCGAGGTCTCGGGCAAGCCTTTTGTGCCCGGCAGTGGCACCGTCTTCATGGACACCTATGCGATGCAGGCGGCCCACCACATGAAGACCTGGGGCACCACCCGCGAGCAAATTGCCTTCGCCTCGTCCAAGAACCACGCCATGGGCGCGCTCAATCCCAAGGCACAGTACCGCTTTACCCTCACGCCTGAGCAGGTGCTGGCCGACCGCGAGATCAGTTGGCCGCTGACGCGGGCCATGTGCGCACCGATTGGCGACGGCGCGGCCGCCGCCCTGGTCTGCTCCGGCCGCTTCCTCAAGACCCAGCCCAAGGCCGTACAGGAGCGGGCGGTGCGGGTGCTGGCCAGCGTGCTGACCGGCGGCAAGTACCGGGAGCTGAGCGAGCCAGGTCTGTCGCAGGAGGCGGCGCGCCGCGCCTATGCGCGCGCCGGCATCACGCCAGCGCAGATCGACCTGGCCGAGGTCCATGACGCCACCTCGTTTTGCGAGATTTACCAGGTCGAGATGCTGGGCCTGTGCGAACGCGGCCAAGGCGGTGCCTTCGTGGCCAGCGGCGCCACCGCCTTGGGCGGACAGGTGCCGGTCAACCTCTCGGGCGGCCTGGTCTCCAAGGGCCACCCGGTCGGCGCCACCGGCCTGTCGATGATTTATGAGCTCAGCGAGCAGCTGCGCGGCAACTGCGGACCGCGTCAGGCCCAAGGCGCCGACATTGCCGTGGCTGAAAACGGTGGCGGCGTGATCGGCTTTGACGAGGCGGCCTGTTCCATGACAGTTTTGCAACGAAGCAGGTTTTGATGCTGAGGGCCAGAAACAGCGTCTTAAACTCAATCGCTGGTAAGTACATTTGCTCCTTGAGCCGGAGCCGGATGCGCGATGAATGTCCTGTTGGCTGAAGATGAGAGCCGTATCGCTGAGTTTGTGGCCCAGGGCTTCGCGGCGGCCGGGCACAGTGTCACCCATGCGGGCGACGGCGCGCAGGCCCTGGAACAACTGGCCGGCGGTGGCTACGACATCATGATTTTGGACCTGATGCTGCCGGTCAAGGACGGCATCGAGGTGCTGCGCAGTGTGCGCGCCAGCGGCCGAGCCATACCGGTGCTGATTTTGAGCGCCAAGGTCGAGCTCGAAGACCGGCTCAAGGGCTTCCAGCTCGGCGCCGACGACTATGTGCCCAAGCCGTTTTACATCGAGGAGCTTATCGCCCGCGCGCAGCTGCTGGTGGCGCGGCGCGGCGGTGCGACCGAAGCCAGCTTGCAAGCCGGCGGCATCAAGCGCGACCGGCTCAAGCGCGAGGTGTCCTGGCGCGATGGCTCGGTCGTCCTGAGCTCCCGCGAATACCGCCTGCTCGAGCTGCTGATGCGCTCGCCCGGCCATCTTTTTTCACGGCAACAGATCCTGCAGCAGGTCTGGGACATCAATTTCGACCCCCAAACCAATGTGGTCGACGTCTGCATCCAGCGCATGAAGCGCAAGATCGAAGCGGCCGACGGCGCCCATGGCGTGCTCATCGAGTCGGTCCGGGGCGTGGGCTACCGGCTGAAGGTACAGCACGCCGATGGTTAGGTCCTTCAAGCTGCGGCTGCTGGTCTATCTGTTCATAGGAACCGGCGTGGTGATCTTCGCCAACCGCTTGCTGGCCCAGTATTTCCTGAGCGAACAACTCAAAGAGCGGCTACAGCTTGAGCTGGCGCAGGGGCTGCACCACTGTGGTCAGGAACTGGAAGGCCGCGAGCGCTATCTGCAATGCTTTGACCAGATCGAAGCCAAAAACCTGACCGCGGTGGTGGCCAATGAACATCGCCACTGCCCGCCTGTGCGGGCCAGTCAGGAGGCCAGTGGGCCATGCCGTGTGCTGCGCGAAGAGGCTGCGCCCTGGACGCCGACCAACCCGGTCTGGGCACTGCCCATCGAGAGGGCCGAGGTCACGGTCGACGGGCAGCGCTGGTATTCGGTACGCCGAACAGGCCAGCCCCTCGGTGATGTCCTCATGCTCAGGCAGGCCGACGCCGAATATTTTCAAGACCAGATTTGGGCTCTGCGCGATCGCAATCTGATCTATGTGCTGCCCTTCATCATTGCCGCGCTGTGCGTTCTGACTTTGTTTTTGGCGTTTTTGGCATTGCGGCCACTGCGCCAGCTCGAGCAATACATGCTCACCCTGGACTCGAGCAATCTGCAAAACGCGGATCAGCCCAAGCCCGAGTTCATAGAATTTCGGCGCTTCCTATCGATTTTTCAGGACCTGCGGGCTCGCCTGAACGACAGCCTGAGCCGAGCGCGGCGCTTCGCGGGCGATGCCTCGCATGAGCTGCGTACGCCACTGACCATCTTGCGCGGCCATTGTGAGCAGCTGATCCGGCGCCTGCCGGTCGGCTCGGACACCCAGGTCCAGGCGCGGGTGATTGGCGACGAAGTCGAGCGGCTGATCACCATTGTGGAAAAGCTGCTACTGCT
The DNA here is from genome assembly GCA_947460065.1 of Comamonadaceae bacterium. Taxonomy (GTDB): domain Bacteria; phylum Pseudomonadota; class Gammaproteobacteria; order Burkholderiales; family Burkholderiaceae_C; genus Polaromonas. Next base: position 387 of record CANHGF010000128.1, on the reverse strand, counting down.
CTCGCGCGCCGACGCCAACAGCATCAAGCCGCACATGCAGCCCCTGAACTTGAGCGAGACGCTCGAGCAGATGATCGGCGACAGCGATCCTGCGCAATCGGGACTGCAGGTGCGCGCGCAGATTGCGCCGGGCATCGTCTGGCATTGCGACCGCTCCCTGGTCCTGCAGATGCTGCACAACCTCTATGCCAATGCGATCAACTACAACCGGCCCGGTGGCTGGGTCGGCATCACCCTCAGCCGCCAGGGCGACAGCCTGAGCCTGGCGGTAGAAAACCCGACAGCGCAGGTGAGCGACGAATTGCTCGAGCGCGCCTTCGAGCGCTTTTACCGCGCCGACGCCGCCCATGGCCGCGCCATAGACGGACATGGCCTGGGCCTGAGCCT
>CANHGF010000127.1 GCA_947460065.1 Comamonadaceae bacterium | reverse complement strand
TTGCCATAGCGCAGCACGCCGGTGCCGCCGGCATTGGTGGCCACCGAGCCGCCGATCTGCGCCGAGCCTGCAGCGCCAAAGCTCACCGCGTACAAGCGGTCGACCGCAGCAGCGGCGGCCTGCACCTCAGCCACGGTGCAGCCGGCGTCCACCTCGATGGAGTTGTTGAGCGCATCGACCTGGCGGATGCGCCGCAGCCGTGAAAGATTGATGATCACCGGCGGCCGGGCTTGCTCGGCCGGGAAGGGGACCGAGCCGCCGCACATGCTGGTGTTTCCGCCCTGCGGCAGCACAGGCGCGCCGTGCTGAACGCACAGGCCGACGATGGCCGCGACCTGATCGCGATCAGCCGGCTTGACCACGCACAGCGCGTCGCCGCGAAAACGGCCCCGCCATTCGGTCACATAGGGCGTGGTGTCATCGCCTTCGATGAGGTGGTCCGTGCCAACAACAGTGCGCAAGGCTTGAATCAGTGTGCGCGGCTCGGTGCTCATGGTGTGCCCTGGTTTTGCGGTATGGCTTGTAGCCGCATTCTCGCGGCAGTTGGTAGCCGCAACGATAGCAGTGTTGGGTTGAGGCCGTATCGCGCCGGGGCGGCGCTCCCACTCACAGGGTTCAAAAGCCGGTATGGGTATGGGTGTGGGTGTGGGAGCCGCGCCCCCGCGGCGATGGAGCCTTTGATCGGGCGCGGTGCTTAATCAGTTGGCGCATCGCGCCGAGGGCGGTGCTCCCACAAAGCTCAAAAGAGGCCGGTCATCGGCTACCCTCGCTGCTCGGCCCGGTCGTCGCGGCCATCGATGCAAACAGGAGCGCGCATGCCTTTTACCCTGGACTCCATCAAGGACCTTGACGCAGTGATGCGTCGCCGTGCGCTGGCCGCCGAGCAGGTCAGCGCGCGGTATGTCTGCGAGCGAGCCATTGCCTATGGACCGGACCCGGATCACACCTTGGACTTATACCTGCCGCCCGGCGCGGCGGGGCAGGGGCCGGTGCCGGTGCTGATGTTCATCCACGGCGGCTTCTGGCGCAGTCTGCGGGCGGCCCAGTTTTCTTTTCTGGCGCCCGCCTTTGTGGACCATGGCGTGGCGCTGGCCGTCATCGACTATCCGCTCATCCCGCGGGTTCGCATGCAGGAGGTGGTGCAGGCCTGCCGCCTGGCCCTGGGGCATCTGCACCGCCAGGCCGATGCCTTAGGGCTGGACCGTGCGCGCATCGCGGTCGCGGGCAATTCGGCCGGCGGGCACCTGGTGGCCGAATTGATGGACACGGCCTGGATGGCCGCTATGGACTTGCCGCCAGACAGCCTGTGCGGTGGCGTCGCCATCAGCGGTCTGTTTGACCTGGCGCCGGTGGCCCTGTCTTTCCAGAACGACAGCCTGCACTTGACGGCCGAGGAGATCGAGCGCTTTAGCCCGCTCAAACGAGCGCTGTCGCTCAATGCGCCCTTGCTGGTGGCTGTCGGTGGCGCCGAAACCTCGGAGTTCCTGCGGCAAAGCGAGGCCTTTGCGCAGCATGCGCGGGCCCAGGGGGCGAGGGTCAGCCACATGGAGGTCGCGCAGGCCAACCACATCACAGTGGTGCTCGACGAACTGGCCCAGGCCGAGCAGCCCTTGAGCCTGGCCACACGCGAGCTCTTGCTCCCCGGTGTAAAGCAATTGACAGGCCCGGCCTAGGATAAACACGCATGAGCGTCTGGGACTCAGTCGCTATGCTCAGACCCTTGAAATTTAGCCTTAGCGCTCCCTGGTGCGTTATCTCCGTTGCTCTCCCCGTCTTCCTCCGAACCGATTCTTGAACTCAAGGGCCTTTGCAAGGCCTTTGGGCAGCTGCGTGCGGTCGATGATGTCGACTTCACGGTTGCGCGCGGCAGCCTGACCGGGCTGATCGGGCCCAATGGCGCTGGCAAAACCACCACCTTTGACCTGATCGCCGGGGCCCAGAGAAGGGATTCGGGCCGCATTCTCTTTCAAGGCCAGGCCATCGACACGCTGACGCCCCATGCGATCTTTCGCCGGGGCCTGGCACGCACCTTTCAGGTGCCACGCCCCTTTGCCAACATGACGGTGCTCGAAAACGTGCTGCTGGCCCCCAGCGGCCAGCTCGGCGAGCGTTTCGACGCCAATTGGTGGGCCATAGGCCGGGTGCGGGCCCAGGAACGGGAGTTACAGGAGCGCGCGCGCAGCGTGCTCGACTGGTGCGCCCTGTCGGACAAGGCCGCCTTGCTGGCCGGGCAGCTGTCGGGCGGGCAGCAAAAGCTGCTGGAGCTGGCGCGGGTGTTGATGATCGATCCGGCGATGATCTTGCTTGACGAGCCCGCCGCCGGCGTCAACCCCAGTCTGCTCGAAACCCTCATGGAGCGGGTGCAGATGCTGCATCAGCGCGGCATCACCTTCTTGCTGATCGAGCACAACATGGACCTGGTCATGCGGGTGTGCGAGCGGGTGCTGGTGATGGCCCAGGGCCGGGTGCTGGCCCAGGGCAGCCCGCGCGAAATCCAGGACAACCCGCTGGTGCTTGACGCCTACCTGGGGCCCAGCACATGACTGCGATGCACGCCGCAGCAGCCCAGGCCACCGCAGTCCTGCAGTTGCAGGGCCTGGTGGCCGGCTATGTCCCCGGCATGCCCATCGTGCAGGGCGCGAGTCTGCGGGTCGATGCTGGCGAAATGGTCACCATCATCGGCCCCAATGGCGCCGGCAAGAGCACGCTGATGAAGGCCATTGCGGGGCTGGTGAACATTGAGTCGGGGCGCATCGATCTGCGCGGGCAGTCTCTGCTAGGACAGGCCTCCGACCAGATCATGCAGGCCGGGGTCGGCTTTGTGCCGCAAACCGGCAATGTGTTTGCCACTTTGAGCATCCATGAAAACCTGCGCGTCGGTGGTTACATCCTGGGCGCCGAGCTGCCCCAGCGGCTCGAACAGGCCTATGCCATGTTTCCGGCCCTGGCCGCCAAGCGCCGCAACAAGGCGCGCACGCTATCGGGCGGCCAGCGCCAGATGCTGGCCATCGCCCGCGCCCTGATGACCAATCCGAGCGTGCTGATGCTCGACGAGCCCTCGGCCGGACTGGCCCCCATGATGGTGCAGGAGGTCTTCGAGAGCCTGCACCGGCTGAGCCGGCAGGGGGTCAGTGTGCTGATGGTGGAGCAAAACGCCAAGGGCGCACTGCAGCACAGCGACCGGGCTTACATCCTGGTCGAAGGCCGCAACCACCTGGACGGCCCGGCCCGCTCGCTGCTCGACGATCCAGCGGTAGCGGCCGCGTTTTTGGGCGCGGGTCGCAGACGGGTGGCCGCATGATCGTGCAAGCCCTGGCCGACGGAATCTTTACCGGCGCCATCATCTCGCTCGGGGCGATCGGCCTGTCGCTGACGCTGCAGATCATGCGATTTGCCAATTTCGCGCATGCCGAATTCATGACCATAGGCGCCTACCTGGCGCTGGCGGTGGTGACCTTCATCGGCCCCGGCACGCCCACCCTGGGCCTGAGCTTTGGCTGGCAGCTGCTGCTGGCCGCGCTGCTGGCTTCGGTCCTGGCCGGCGCCTTGTCGTGGTGGCTGGACCTGCTGGTGTTTCGCCCGCTGCGGCGCAGCGGCGCCGCCTCTTTGGTGCTGGTGTTCGCCGCCTTTGGCGCGGCGCTGGTGCTGCGCCACGTCCTGGTGCTGATCTGGGGGCACGACTCCTACTTCTATACCCGCGAGCTGCAGATGGGGGTGATGATCCTGCCGGGGCTGCGGGTGCTGCCCGATCAGGTCTTCATCCTCGCGCTCACAGTGCTGCTGGTGGTGGTGCTGCAACTGTTCCTGAGCTTTCACCGCACCGGTATTGCGATGCGGGCCATGGCCGAGAGCCCGACGCTGGCGCAGGTCTGCGGCATCCGGGTCGACAGCGTGGTGCGCACCACCTGGCTGATCTCGGGCTTCATGGCCGCGATGGCGGGCGTGTTCTCGGGGCTGACGCCGCAGCTGCACCCCGAGCTCGGCTCCAATATGCTGCTGTCGGTGTTTGCCGCAGCCATCTTCGGCGGGGTCGGCAGTCTGCCGGGGGCGGTGATCGGCGGACTACTGGTGGGCATTGCAGAAAACCTCTTCCTGCTGGTGGCCAACCCCGGCTACAAGCCGGCCATGCCGTTTTTACTCCTGCTGGGCGTGCTGTGGCTGCGCCCTCAGGGCTTGCTGGGCGAGAAGTCTTCATGAGACAGGTGCACTGATGCTGGGCTTGGCCTCTTATTTGGTGTTTTTCATCTGCGTGGTGCTGGTGCTGTGCATCCTGACCATGGGCCTGAACCTGCAGTGGGGCTTTACCGGCCTGTTCAATGCGGGCGTGGCCGGCTTTTATGCCATCGGCGCCTACACCCATGCCATTTTGACGGCAGCGCCCAACGCGCAGCTGATGGGCAACTACGGCCTGCCATGGCTGGTGGGCATCGTCGCGGCCATGTTAGTGACCGCGCTGGCGGCAACGCTGATCGGCCTGATCACCATCCGCCTGCGCGGCGACTATCTGGCCATTGCCACCTTTGGCATTGGCATCATGATCCAGCTGGTCTCGCTCAACTTGGAGCCCTGGACCGGCGGCTCGCAAGGCATCACCCGCATTCCCAAGCCGCTGGGCGCCTGGTTTGACACGCCCCTGAGCTACAACCTCTTCTATCTGGTGTTCATGGTGGCGGTGGTGGCCCTGGTGTATTGGGCGCTCGAGCGCATCCTGTCCTCGCCCTGGGGCCGGGTGCTGCGGGCCATCCGCGAGGACGAGGTGGCCGCGTCGTCTCTGGGCAAGAGCCCGCTGTCCTACCGGCTGCAGTCCTTCGTGCTGGGCTCGACCCTGATGGGCCTGGCCGGCGCGCTCTATGTGACCTTCATCGGCTTTGTCAGCCCCTTCGACTTTCTGCCCATTCTGACTTTTCAGATCTGGGCCATGTTGATTGTGGGCGGCAGCGGCAATAACCGGGGTGCGATGCTCGGGGCCCTGGTGGTCTGGGGCATCTGGGCGGCCAGCGGGGTGGCGGTCTCCAAATGGGTGCCGCCTTCGCACGCCGCACAGGGCGCGGCTATTCAGGTGATCCTGATCGGGCTGACGCTGGTGCTGATGCTGCTGTACAAGCCGCGCGGCCTGATCGGCGAGCGCGCGGTGGTTTCAAGACATTTGGTTTGGTAAGCTGGTTTTTTTAATTGTTGAAGAAAGGACTGATCATGAGTTCAGGTTCATCCCTTGGAATAGGTCGCTGGCTCGCCGGCCTGCTGTTAACGGCCGCAGCACTGCCGTCAGCGATGGCGCAGGCCCCGGCCTGCCCGGTCAAGGTCGGCGGCATCTTGCCGCTAACCGGCTCGATGGCGCCCATCACCAAAAAGATCGCACAGGCGGCCGAACTGGCCATTGAGCATGTGAACCAGGGCGGTGGCGTCAAGGCCTGCCCGGTGCAGTTCATCTTGCGCGATGACCAAGGCCAGCCCACGGTGGGTGTCGATGCCGCCAAGTACCTGGTCGAGGTCGAGCGGGTGCAGGCCTTCACCGGCACCATTTCCTCCGGCGTGACTGGCCCGATCATCTCGGCGGTGACGGCGCCGTCCAAGGTGGTGCAGATCTCCTGCTGCTCGTCGGCCAGCAATTTCACCGATGGGCGCAGCGGCGGTTATTTCTTCCGCACCCTGCCCACCAGCAAGACCCAGGCTTATGCCACCGCCTCCGAGGTTAATCGGCGCGGCATGAAGCGCCTCGCGGTGATTTATGTCAACACCGACTTCGGCACCGACATGCTCAGGTTCTACCGGGGTGCGCACAAGAAGCTCGGCGGTGAGATCCTGGCCGAGGTGGCCTACAACGACAACCAGCCCAACTACCGCGCTGAGGTCACGCGGGCCCTGGCGGCCAAGCCCGAGGCCCTGCTGCTGATCGGCTTTCCCAAAGACGCGGTCACCATCGTGCGGGAATGGCTGTCGCAAGGCGGCCCACGCAAGGTCGCACTCAACAACTCCATGCGCACCATGGACTTCGTCAACGGCGTGGGCGGGCAGTTCGTCGAGGACTTTTTCGGCATGGACAACGCGCAGGAGCCGGGCCCCCACGTGGACGCCTTCAACGACGCCTTCCTCAAAAAATGGAATGCCGACTCCAAGGGCCCGGGCGTTCACACCCAGTATGACGCGGTCATGGTGATGGCCCTGGCCATGAACATCGCCAAGGACCTGAGCGGTCCGTCCATCCGTGAGGCGGTGCGCCGCGTGCACACCCCGGGCGGCACCCCGGTGGGCACCGGCCCGGCCGAATTCAAAAAGGCCCTGGAGTTGATCCGGGCGGGCAAGCCGATCAAATACTTCGGCGCGACCGGCCCGATTGAGTTCGACGCCAATGGCGACGTCAGCGGCCCGGCCCTGGTCTGGAAGATCAACGGCGGTCAGATCGTGACCGACCGCACGATCAGCCTGACCGAGATGCAGGCCCTGACCCGTCGGGTCGAGGAGTAAACACACGGGTGCTGGCCGGCGGCCACTGCCGCCCGGCCTGCCTGCCTGCTACCGCTATGAGCGCACCCGCCCAAGCCCCGGCCCACATCACCAGCCTGGTGTGCGCGGTCGATCCAGAACGCGCCTTGCGGTTTCTGGCCGACGGCCGCCAACTGGGCCGCTGGGCCCTGGGCAGCATGAACACGGTACGGGTCGGCACCGGTCTGTACAAAGGCGTGAGCCTGTTTGACGGCTCGGCCAGCTATGTCCGACCGGTGCTCAATCAGAGCCTGGGCCAGGTCGACTACTGGGTCGGCAGCGATGCCCGGCAATTGAACCCACGCATCGCGGCCCGGGTGCTGCCCAGCCCGGGCGGCTGCCTGGTGTCCTTGGCCGCCTGGCGCGGCCAGGCGATGAGCGATGCCCGCTGGGCACGGCTGATCGCCTGCCACGAGGCCGAAATCCATCTTGTGCAAGCGCTCCTGGAGCAAACCCGTCGGCCCGCGCGCCGCCCCACCGCATGATCACCTTGTCGCACTGCCAGGATCTGGACGCCCGTGATCCGCTGGCCCATTTGCGGGCGCGTTTTGCGCAG
>CANHGF010000126.1 GCA_947460065.1 Comamonadaceae bacterium | reverse complement strand
TGGGACTTTTGTGGGAGCACCGCCTTGTGGGAGCACCGCCCTCGGTGCGATGTGGCCTGCGCGCGGCGCTCGGCTGTCGCTCCCCCGCCGCATCGCTGCAAGGGCGCAGCTCCCACACCTTCCAATCAGGTGCGCTGGGACTAGCTCCCACCCCCTTCCAATCAGGTGCGCTGGGACTTTGTGGGAGCGCCGCCATCGGCGCGATCGCTCTCAGAGGTCGAGGATCAGCCGCTCACTCTTGCAGCCGGAGACGCAGACCATCATGACCTTGTTGTCGGCTTGTTCGGCCGGGGTCAGCACCATGTCGCGGTGGTCGACCTGGCCTTCGAGCACCCGGGTCTCGCAGGAGCCGCAGATGCCCTCCTCGCAGCTCCAGGGCACGTCGATCTTGAGTTCGATCAGTTTTTTGTGAAGGGTCTTGCCGGCCGGTACGTCAAAGGTGATACCGCTTCGGCGCAGCTCGACGCTGTAGCTGCTGCGGGCGTCGCTGGCCGCCTCGACCGGCTTGGCGCTAAAGCGCTCCAGATGCGCATGACTCAGGCCCAGGGCCTGGCAATCGGCCTCGAAGGCGTCGAGCATGGGCGTGGGGCCGCAGGCGTAGTAGTGGGTGTCCTGCGCACGGCGGGCAGCCAGCAGCGCGCGCAAATCGGGTGGGCCGCCGGCCTCAGCATCAAAATGCCAATGCACTTTCGCGCCCAGCTCTTGCAGCACATCGGCGAAGGCGGCGGCAGCTCGGTTGCGGGCGAAGTAGAGCACTTCGTAGGAGCGGCCCAGGCTGCTAAGCCTTCGGGCCATGCACAGTAGCGGGGTGATACCAATGCCGCCGGCCACCAGCACGCTGTGGGCCGCGTCCTCGACCAGTGGGAAGTGGTTGCGGGGCGCGCTGATGGTCAGCGCCATGCCGACCCGCAGCAGATCGTGCACCGCCCGTGAGCCACCGCGGCTGGCTTTGTCTTTGAGCACGCCGATCACATAGCGCTGCGTGTCGCCGGCCGGGTTGCACAGTGAATAGCTGCGCACCAGGCCGCCGGGCAGGTGCAGATCAATGTGGGCGCCGGGGGTGAAGGCTGGCCAGACGGTGCCAGCGGCCGGTCGCAGTTCGACGCTGATGATGTCCTGGGCTTCGTGGCGCAGCGTGTGCACCCACGCTTGTAATGTGTCTTTGGTGGTCATGCTGTAGCGGGTCAAAAAAAGCAAGGCCGCGCGTGGCGCGGCCCAAGTCGTGATCTTAAAGCCTGCGGGCTTGGCTTCAGGATGCGGCCAGACGTTCGACTTGTTGCTCCGCCAGGCGGCGCAGGTGGCGGCGCAGGCGCACGATGCCCATGTCATGGGCGTACAGGTGCTCGCGCTGGTTGGCATCGGGCTCCATGTTCTCTACCGCCACCCGGTCCTGCTCCAGCACATTCCAGTGCCGCTGCTCAAGCCGGTTCTTGTAGAGAAAGCGCCAGGTATCGCGCTGCCAGTCGCTCACCTTGCGGCAGCGCCAGTGAAACACGCCTGCGGTGCGCGCATCAATCGGTGTGTAGCTGCCGATGATGCTGAAGTTGCCGCCCGGCCCGCCGGTCTTGGGGTAGGGGATCTCCAGCCGCATGATGTGAATGCCGCTGTCCATCCATTCGGTCCAGTCGAAGTTGACGTCGCGCTGGCCTTTTTTCTCGAAGATGAAGCCCTGGGGCAACTCCCGAATTTGAAACTCGGCCGTCATGTCGCCCTCGGCCATGGTGTGCGACTGCTTGTGCAGATAGGCGCCGTGCATCGGGTCCATCACGTTGTCGATCACGTAGCGGTAGTCGCAGCCCCATTCGGTGTAGCACAGGAAAGACGACCATTCTGGAGACGTCAGTTGCTCGGGCAGTTGCAGGGGGGGCGCCTCGCTCAAGGCCGGGTCGTTGGCATTGAACAAAAAGATAGCGCCGTTGCTCTCGGCGGTGTGGAACATGCGGGCGGCGCGTGAGCCCTCGAGCTTGCAGCCGGGGCTGCCGGGCACCTTCATCACCGTGCCGTCGCAGCGTACCTGCACCCCGTGGTAGGCGCAGGCCAGGCGGTCACCCAGATTCACCCCGAGCGACAGCGGCGCGCCGCGGTGCGGGCAGTGGTCTTCCAGCGCATGGACCTTGCCGCTGGCGTCGCGCCAGAGCGCGATTTTGTAGCCCAGGCGGCGCAGCGAGACCGGGCTGCTTTGCACAAAGCCCGAAGGGCAGATTGGGAACCAGAGGTCATTGAGTCCGACAGCCAAAGCGGCGTCTATGGGGTCGGCCCGGGCGGTCATGAGATCGTTTTTCATCGCGTCACTCTCCTTGCTCGCTTCAAGCGCTCAGGCGCGCCATTTCCTGCTGGTAGCTCTGGGCGGTCCAGGGCTGGCCGTCGGGTCCGACCTGGCCCGAGGCGTTGAGGTAACGGACCAGGTCTTCAAGTTCATGGATGCCGGCGGCGAAGGCGCGCTCGATCGCGTCGCCCAGCAGGTTTTCATAGGCGGTGGGCGCCGCGCTGCGGCTTTGGTGGGTCTCGTTGTAGAGCGTGGCCATGGCTGGAGTTTCAGGCTAGGTTTTGGGCTTGTCGGTCATGAAGCGCCCGCTGGGCGCTTCTGCGTCTTTTTGGCGGCGGGTGTGGCCGTCGATGCCGCCCTTGACCGCCCATTCGGCAAAGGCGGTGGGGCCGGGCGTGAACTCACGCGGCTGCCAGGCTTCGGTCAGTTCGTCCTCGTCGGTGTAGTACTCGACCAGCGCACCCGCCGGGCTCACCACGTACCAGAACAGGGCTGAAGAAATTGGGTGCCGGCCAGGGCCCAGTTCGGTTTGCCAGCCCTGGCGAGACATGTGCAGCCCGCCGCCGATTACCTCGTGCAAATCGCGCACGGTGAAGGCCACATGGTTCAGGCCTTGCCGGGGCTCGGGCGGCTGCAGCAGGAACAGGTCATGGTGGCCGCCGCGCGCCGCGCAGCGCAGGAAGTGGCCACGGCCGGGATAGCGGTCGGAGATCACGAAGCCCAGCACCTCTTCGTAAAAACGCGAGGTGGCGGCCAGGTCGCGGGTGAACAGCACCACATGGCCGACCTCGACCGGCTGGGCGCGGTCGTAAGCGGGCGCGGCCTGGTCGATGCGTGGCCTGTGGCTCCAGGTGTTGGTGCTGGCGCAAGGCAGTTCGAGCGCCTTCTTGCGGGTGACCTGAACGCCGACCGACAGGCCCATCGGATCCTGGCACAGCACCCGGCCGTCCTGCTCTTGCCAGCCCGGCGCGCTGCGCATGCGTTCAGACCACTGCGCGAGCTCGGTCGGGCCCGCCACCGACCAGATCACCTGGCGCAAGGTGGGATCGTCCTCCAGGCCGGGCGGCAGGCCGGGGCGGTCGGGATGGGCCACGACCACCCGGCAACCGTTGAGCGATTCAAACACCAACTCCTGCGCCGACTCCTGTACCAGGCTCAGGCCCCAGTCGGTGAAAAAGCGGCGGCAGCTCGGTAGATCGGCCGCGCTGAGGGTGATTTCGTCTATGCCTTGGATGCTCATGGCTGGATCAGATTTGATTTTTGCGTTTTATAGGTAAAACTAAGTTTCTTCACAGAAACAAACCGATGATGCTCGGAAGCCTTTCAAAGGTCAAGAGAGTTTGCCATTGCAAAGTCGGTTAAGGCCGTCTGAGCATGCGCCGAGCTGCGTTGCACAATGCGGAGCATGGATTCACTCAACAAGCGCGGTGCCAGTGACCGTGAGCTCGGCCGGGAAGCCGGCATATCTCCCGATGACCATCAAGCCATCCGCCTGTGGCTGCGTTTGCTGGCCTGTAGCACGCAGATCGAGCAGTCCATCCGAACCCTGCTGCGCTCGCAATTTGGCACCACTTTGCCGCGCTTTGACTATCTGGCCCAGCTCAGTCGCCATCCTCAGGGCCTGCGCATGAGCGCCTTGTCGAGCCACCTGATGGTCACCGGCGCCAATGTCACCGGCCTGACTGACCAGCTGGTGGGCGAAGGCTGGGTGGAGCGCCTGAACGATCCGAGCGACAGGCGGGCCTTGATCGTACGCATCACCCCGGCTGGCCAGGCCTGGTTCGACCGCATGGCCGTTGAGCATGAAAAATGGCTGCTGCAAATGCTCGGTGGCCTCAACGGCCGCGAAATGGTGCAGCTCCACGAGCTACTGGGCAGGCTGCGCAAAGGCATTGCGGCCTCGCCCGAATGAGCGCGCAGCGCTGGGCTTGCCCCTTGGGCCTGTAAAAAGTTCAGAGCACTTCGCTGGCGAAGTCGGCCAGCCGCGAGCGCTCGCCGCGCGCCAGGGTGATGTGCCCGCCATGCGGCCAGCCCTTGAAACGGTCCACCGCGTAGGTCAGCCCGGAAGAGCCTTCGGTCAGATAGGGCGTGTCGATCTGCGCCAGATTGCCCATGCAGATGATCTTGGTGCCCGGGCCGGCGCGGGTGATCAGGGTCTTCATCTGCTTGGGCGTGAGGTTTTGCGCCTCGTCGATGATCAGGTATTTGTTCAGGAAGGTGCGGCCGCGCATGAAATTCATGCTCTTGACCTTGATGCGCGAGCGGATTAGCTCGTTGGTGGCGGCGCGCCCCCATTCGCCAGAGCCGGTGTCGTTCTTGGCCAGCACCTCCAGGTTGTCGTCGAGCGCACCCATCCAGGGGCCCATTTTTTCTTCTTCGGTGCCGGGCAGAAAGCCGATGTCCTCGCCCACCGAGACGGTGGCGCGGGTCATGATGATTTCGGTGTAGCGCCGGTCGTCAAGCACCTGGGTCAGGCCGGCAGCCAGCGCCATCAGCGTCTTGCCGGTGCCGGCGGTTCCGGTGAGGGTGACGAAGTCGACCTCCGGATCCATCAGCAGGTTCATCGCGAAGTTCTGCTCTCGGTTGCGCATGGTCACGCCCCAGATGGCGTGCTTGAGGTGGGTGTAGTCCTTGAGCGTCTTGAGCACCGCGGTCTTGCCGCGGATTTCGGTCACCCGGGCATACAGCGGCGGCTCGCCGGCCGCCTCGAAGTAGGCGAACTGGTTGATCAGCAGGCTGTCGACAATCGGCCCGCTGATGCGGTAGAAGGTGTGGCTGCCCTGCTGCCAGCTCTCGACCGTCTTGCTCTGGCGGGTCCAGAAGTCGGGCGGCAAGGCCAGCGCGCCGCTGTACAGCAGGTCGCCGTCTTCCAGGGTCTTGTCATTGCGGTAGTCCTCGGTCGACAGGCCCAGGGCGCGGGCCTTGACCCGCATATTGATGTCCTTGGACACCAGCACCACCTCGCGCGGCGCGAGCTCTTTGCGCAGAGCCTCGACCACGCCCAGGATCTGGTTGTCGGCCTTGCCCTGGGGCAGCGCCATCGGCAACTCGCCGCTCAGTGGCCGGGTCTGGAACAGCAGATGGCCGCCCGCTTCGCTGTGGCCGGTGCTGCTGAGCACCAGGCCCTTGGCGATGTCGCTGCCCTCTGCCGCCAGCGCGTCGAGCGTGCGGCTGGTTTGGCGCGCATTGCGGGCCACCTCGGTCATGCCCTTTTTGTGGCCGTCGAGCTCTTCCAGCACGATCATGGGCAGGAAGATGTCGTGCTCCTCAAAGCGGAACAGGCACATCGGGTCGTGCAGCAGCACATTGGTGTCGAGCACAAACAGTTTGGTCGGGCCTGTGCTCTTGCGCGGCCTGCTGCGGGCCTGGCTGCGCGGTGCGGCCGCCGCTCTGGCCTCTGGCGCGGCCGGTGCACTGGCCACGGCGTTGGCTGTGACTTTGGTGGTCACGCTGGTGGTGGGCAGCTCTTGCGGCTGGCTCTTTTTGCGTCCGCGCGGCGCCCGGCTGGGCTCTGGCGGTCTGGCTTGTTCCACATCCGCATGAGCCTCCTGCTCAAGCCGGGCGGCTGCCGCCCCGCGCTTTGGAGCCGGGGATTCGGCGCCGCGGGCCTGGCCGCCGTAGGCTTGCTTGGACAGGACGCTGGCGCGCTGGGTGGGGGCTGGAGGCAGGGGCATGATGGGTTCAGGAGTCAGAGGCGGTCCGCTTGTCGGACTGCTCATCGGTGGGGCTCTTAAAACGACAAAGCCGCCGGAGGTGCCGGGCGGCTTTGGGGAGGGCGACGCACTCGGTGGGCAAGAGCATCAAATCATTATGCACGACCCATATGACGGGTCTCCGGGATGAGGTCAGCCGGCTTTTTTCAGCGCTTTGACCGCCGCCAGCACCTCGTCAACATGGCCGGGCACCTTCAAGCCACGCCATTCTTCCTTGAGCTGGCCATCAGCGCCGATCAGGAAGGTGCTGCGCTCTATGCCCTTGACCTTCTTGCCGTACATGATCTTGTTCTTGACCACGCCGAACATGTGACACATCTTCTCTTCAGTGTCGGCAATCAGCTCGAAGGGCAGCTCGAGCTTGGCCTTGAAGTCTTCGTGGGACTTCATGTTGTCTCGCGAGACGCCGAAAACCAGCGCGCCGGCCTTGACGAAGTCCTTGTATTTGTCACGAAACTGCATCGCTTCCGTGGTGCAGCCTGGCGTGTTGTCCTTGGGATAAAAATAAAGCACCACCAGCTTGCCCAGGTGGTTGCTCTGGGTGACCTTCACACCGCCGGTGGCCAAGGCTTCGAATTCGGGGATGGATTTGTTGACGACGACTGCCATGCTGCGGGGACCCTGTCGAAAGTTGTGTGTGGCCTGGCGGCCTGTCTTTGTTTTGACTTCTCGATGGCTGAACGGTTCCGGTGGGCGGGTCCCGCGAGAAGCGGTCCAGCCCGAGAGGGGCCGAAAGGCGCAATTTTAGCCTCAAAGGCCAGGCCAGCCGAGGCCGGCCTTCAGGCCCCGGGCTCCAGCAGCAGGGCGGCCACCACATGGCGGCCCTCGCCGGCCAGGATGTTGTAGGTGCGGCAGGCGGCCACGGTGTCCATGGTTTCGATGCCGATGCGCCGGCTCATCAGCGCTCCCAGCAGGGCCGGCGCCACAAAGCGCAGGCGCGTGCCGCTGCCAAAAACCACCAACTCCGGGCCGAGTTCGGCCAGGCGATCAAAGTGGCTCTGACCCAGTTGTTCAAAGCGCGGGCATTGCCAGTCAAAGTGCTGGCCGCGTGAATCGAGCACCAGGCTGTAC
>CANHGF010000125.1 GCA_947460065.1 Comamonadaceae bacterium | reverse complement strand
CCAGGCGCTGAGCTTCGAGAGCACCGACGGTCTGCGCTGGCCGGCCGGCAATGTCTCATGGACGCAGCAGCCGGCCAGTGGCAAAAGCGCCGAGCGCGGCCAATTCAGCGCCGACCAGATCGACCTGGCCGCATTGGCCGCCATCGCCCAGCGCCTGCCCCTGGCTCCCACGCTTCACGATCAGCTTCGTAGCTTGCAGCCGCAAGGCCTGGTCGAACAGCTTCAAATGAGCTGGCAGGGATCGATCCAGGATCCAGATCAAGCGCAGTTGCGTGCCCGGGTACGCCAACTGGCACTGGCCTCGGCGCCGGCAGCAGGGCTGGGCCGCCCCGGCCTGCAGGGGGCCGACATGGATGTCCAGTGGACCCACGAAAGGGGCCAGGACAGCGGCCAGGCCCAGATCAGCATGAAAAGCGGGTGGCTGGAATTTCCCGGTGTTTTCAATGAGGCGCGGATACCGCTGGACGATTTTGCCGCGCAGATCAAATTCAAGCGCAGCGCCGGCGCCAGCTTCGTCGATGTGGAGCAGGCTAAGCTGCTGGCCGACGATGCACAGGGCCAGTTCAAGGGCAGTTGGAGCCGCCAGGGCGATGGGCCCGGCCAGCTCGATCTACAGGGCCAGCTCAGTCGAGCCCATGCAGCCCGGGTGTACCGCTACCTGCCCCTGACCCTTCCCGAATCGGTACGCCGCTACGTTCAGGACGCGGTGCCAGAAGGCCAGCTCAGCGATGTCCGCTTTAAGGTCAAAGGGCCACTGGCGCGCTTTCCCTTCAAGCAAGCCGAGGACGGAGAGTTTTCCATCAGCGCCAAGCTCAGCGGTGCCCGGTACCGCTACGTCCCCCTCGGGGGCCCGGGCAAGCCCTGGCCGGCCATGGAACAGCTGGAGGCCGACTTGCTGTTCAGTCGCGCCAGCATGCAGATCAGCCAGGCCCGCGCCCAGGTCGCTGGGCTGGCTGGCCTGTCCATCATCAAAACACAGGCACGCATCGCCGACCTGACACAGCAGGCCACCGTCGAGGTGAGTGGCGAGATCAACGGCCCACTGGCCCAGGGCCTGCAGCTGATGAGAACATCGCCGCTGGCGGCCATGACCGGCGAGGTGCTCAGTCAGGCCAGCGCCAGCGGCACGGCAGCCGTCGAACTCAAGCTCAATCTGCCGCTGGCCGAACTCGGTCGCTCCAGCGTGACCGGCCGGCTGCTGCTCGGGGGTAACGATGTGCAACTCGCGCCCGACCTGCCCCTGCTGTCGCAGGCCAAGGCAGCGGTCAACTTCACACAAGATACGGTGCAGGTCAGTGCGGCGCAAGGGCGACTGCTGGGCAGCGATCTGCGCTTTGAGGGCAATATCAAACCCCGGTCGAGTGATGCCAGCGAGCCCGAAATCATGTTTCGGGCTCAAGGGGAGATCAGCGCTGAGGCCTTGCAGCAACTGCGCGAGCCGGCCTGGCTGGCCGATCTGGCCCGCCAGGCCAGCGGCAGCACCAGCTACAGCGCCACCATAGGGCTGCGCCAAGGCTGGCTCGAGGCCAGCGTCAACAGCAACCTGCGCGGACTGGCCTTGAACCTGCCCGAGCCGCTGAACAAACCGGCCAGCGCCGATTGGCCGTTGCGCCTGGAACGAAGCATGGATGCGGCCAGCCTGCGCGAAGCGCGTCGCCCGCAGGACCGCATCAGCCTGCAGCTCAATCCAGGCGTCGCACTGCCCGGCGGACTGAACCTGCACTTCCTGCGTGACCTCGGCAGCGCTGCGCCCCAGGTGCTGGCCGGCGATATCGCCATCGGCACACCCGGGCTCGATCCGGTTGCCGGGCAAGTGCGTGCCCAAATCGATCTGGCCGGCCTGGATCTGGATGCTTGGGAGGCCGTGCTGCCTGCGTCGGCTACCCAGAGCGGCCCGACTTACCTGCCGACACTGGTGAGCCTGCGCAGCGGACAGTTGCGCGTGCAAGGGCACAGCCTGCAGCAGGTGGTGCTGGGCGCCAGCCGCGAGCGTTCGCTGTGGCGCGCGAACATCGACGCCAGCAACCTGAGCGGCTACGCCGAATATCGCCCGGCCAATGGGGCGACTGCTGGCCGACTCTATGCGCGGATGGCGCGGATGGCCCTGGGCCAGGCCACCACCAGCAACGTCGAAGCTTTGCTCGACAAACAACCGGTCAGCATCCCGGGGCTGGACATCGTGGTCGACGAGCTCGAACTGCGCGGGCGCAAACTCGGGCGGCTGGAAGTGGAGGCGATCAACCGCAACACCGGCGGCGGCGATGCAGCGCGCGAATGGCGGCTGGCCAAACTCAATCTATCGGTTCCCGAAGCCCGGCTGAGCGCCACCGGCAGTTGGGCCGCCCTGCCCGGCGATGCGCCGGGCCGCGGCGGCGGGCCGCTGCGGCGCCAGACCCAGATGAACTTTCGGCTTGACATCAACGACTCCGGTGAGTTGCTCAAGCGCATGGGCATGGACGGCGCCATACGCCGCGGCAAGGGCAAGCTCGAAGGCACCATAGGCTGGAGCGGCTCGCCGCTGGCCCTGCACACGCCCAGCCTGCAGGGCCAGTTCGGCGTCGATATCGAGTCAGGCCAGTTCCTCAAGGCCGAGCCGGGCGTGGCCAAGCTGCTGGGCGTGCTCAATCTGCAGGCGCTGCCCCGGCGCCTGACGCTCGATTTCCGCGACGTGTTTTCCGAGGGCTTTTCCTTTGATTGGGTGCGCGGCGAGGTGGCCATCGACCAAGGCATAGCCCATACCGACAGCCTGCGCATGAAGGGGGTCAATGCGGCGGTGCTGATGGCCGGCTCGGCCGACATCGGCCGCGAGACCCAGGACATCAAGGTGGTGGTGGTGCCCGAAATCAATGCGGGCACCGCCTCGCTGCTGGCCTCAGCGGTCAATCCGGCAATGGCCCTGGGCACCTTCATCGCCCAATGGCTGCTGCGCCGCCCTTTGAGCGAGGCCAACACCCAGGAATTTGGCGTGCGTGGCACCTGGGCCGACCCGGTCATTGAGCGGGTTGCACGCAAGACCCCGTCGGCCAGCGTCGGCAGCAGCCCCTGAAAGACCCGGATGAAAGTCGCTGCCCTTCAAATGGTCTCAGGCACCGATGTGGCGGCCAATTTACGCGCCGCCGCCGATGGCCTGGCCGAGGCGGCCGACGCCGGTGCAGAGTTGGCCCTGCTGCCCGAGTATTTTTGCCTGCTCGGGCGCAACGAGCGGGACAAACTGACGCTGGCCGAGCCGGCTGGCCAAGGCCCGCTGCAGGACTTTCTGGCGTCTCAGGCCCAGCAGCACGGGCTGTGGGTTGTCGGCGGCACCGTGCCTTTGGCCACCGCCGATGCAGGCCGTGTGCTCAACAGCACGCTGGTGTTCAACCCGCTGGGGCAAGCGGTGGCACGCTACGACAAGATCCACCTGTTTCGCTACAGCGGCGAGCGCGAGAGCCATGACGAGACCCGCACCATCGAAGCGGGCAAGGACAGCGCCAGCTTTGAGCTGACCTCGCGCGACGGTCACCGCTGGCGCATCGGCCTGAGCATTTGCTACGACCTGCGCTTTCCCGAGCTTTACAGGCGCCTGGGCAGCGATCTGCTGCTGGTGCCCAGTGCCTTCACCTACACCACCGGCCAGGCGCACTGGGAGGTGCTGCTGCGGGCCCGGGCCATTGAAAACCTGGCCTTTGTTGCTGCCGCTGCACAGGGCGGCGTGCACGACAACGGCCGCCGCACCTGGGGCCACAGCATGCTGATCGACCCCTGGGGCCAGATTCTGGCGCAACGGGCCGAAGGCGCGGGGGTGGTGCTGGCCGAGCTGGAAGCTGGCGAGCTTGGACGCAGGCGCCAGCAACTGCCGGCGCTGGACCATCGGGTGCTGCCGTGAACTTGATGGACAGCAGAGCATCGGCTACAGCGGCCGAGCCCGTGACCGTGGCAGGGCTGGCCAAGCGCGGGTGGCGGCAGCTGGGTCGCCGCTTTCGCGGCCATCTGCGCAGCCGCTGGCTGCTGTGGACCATGCTGGTGCTGCTGCTGGCTGCGCTGCTGGGTCTGCTGGTGTGGTTGACAGGCCGCTATGAAGCCAGCGCGGTGCAAAGCCGGCTCGACGCCGAAGCGTTGGAAGTGGTGAGCGATCTGCGCAACGGGCTGGCGCGCAATATGCGGCAGCTGCAGCTGCTCACGCCGGACAAGCCCAGCGTGTGGAGCGCCCAGAGCGCCGAATTGCTGCAGCAAAGGCGCGAGATCGTCCGCCTGGAGTGGCGCGACCCTCAGCTGCAGACCTTGCTCGGCCAGGACGCGCTCACGCGGGCGCCAGTCTTCAGCCGCACGCCGCGTGCGCAAAGCGCGGCCGACGTGAGCCTGGCCTGCAGCACCGCGATGCGCTTTGAAGGCGCAGCCTATTCCAACAGCTACTTCGTGCCGCAGCCCGACGGGCTGGGACTGGAGCTGATGGATCTGTGCATACCGCAGACCGAATCGGGTCGCCTGATTGGCTTTACCGTGGCCACCTATGCCCTGTCCGAAATGCTGGTCGAGATGGCCAGCGCGCGGCTGCCCCGCGGCTACGCGCTGGCCTTCACTGAGGCCGATGGCACCCGGCTGGCGATGCACGGACAGCTCGGTCAGGGCCAGAAGCTGTACCAGGCCCAGCTGCTGCTCGATCTGCCGGGCAACACCCTGGTGGTGCGCATGGAGACCCGGCAAGGCACCGCCGACCTGTTTCCCAACCCCGTGAGCGCGCTGGTCAGCAGCATGGCGCTGGCCCTGACACTGGTGCTGTTTCTGCTGGTGCGCGATATGCGACGCAGACAGAAGGTCGAACAGGACCTGGCCGAGGCACTGGCCTTTCGCAATGCCATGGAAGACTCGCTGAGCACCGGCCTGCGTGCGCGCGACCTGCAGGGCAACATCACCTACGTCAACCCGGCGTTTTGCAAAATGGTGGGCCTGCAGGCCGAGCAACTGCTGCAAAGCGGTGACCAGGCCCCCTACTGGCCGCCGGAGATGGTGGCCCTCTACAGCCGGCGCCAGCAGGACCGCTACAACAACAGCGCCGTCCTGCGCGGCGGGCATGAGTCGGTGTTTCAACGCAGCGACGGCACCCGCTTCCCCGTGCTGATCATGGAGGCCCCCTTGATCAACGCGCAAGGCCGCCACACCGGCTGGATGAGCGCAGTGCTCGACATCAGCGAGCAACGGCGCAATGAAGACCTCTCGCGCGCCAGCCAGGACCGCCTGCAGGCCACCGCCCGCCTGGCCATGGTCGGTGAGATGGCTTCACTGCTCAGCCACGAACTCAATCAGCCGCTGGCCGCCATTGCCAGCTACGCCAACGGTTCGGTGAACCTCTTGCAGGACGCCTTGCAGCAAGGCCAGACCGCCGACGGGGCTGCGCTGGCCGCCGACCTGCTGACGGCCTTGCAACGCATCTCCGGCCAGGCCGAGCGAGCCGGCAAGGTGATCCGCAGCGTGCATGACTTTGTGCGCCGGCGCGAGCAGCCGCGCCAGGCGGTGGCGCCGCAAGACCTGCTCGATGCCATCATGCCGCTGGTCGCCCTGCAGGCGCGCAAGCTCGCGGTGCAGGTGATCTCGACCGTGGCGCCCGACTGCCCGGCGGTGCTCTGCGACCGCACCATGGTCGAACAGGTGCTGCTCAACCTGGTCCGCAATGGCATGCAGGCCATGCAAGGCACGCCCGCGCGGGGCGCGCACAGGGTGCTCGAGCTGCAGGTCCATGCGGTGCACAGCGAGGGTGAGTCGGTACGCTGGGTCGAATTCAGCGTCAGCGACCTTGGGCACGGCATAGACCCTGCTGTGACGCAACAGCTGTTTACCCCGTTTTTCACCACCAAGGCCGAAGGCATGGGTCTGGGTCTGAGCCTGTGCCGCACGGTGGTCGAGCAGCACGGCGGCACCTTGCGCTTTGAATCCCACCGCCCACAAGGCACGGTCTTTCACTTCACCTTGCCGGCCACCGCCCTGCCGAAGGCGGCCAGCCCCACCCTGGCACTGAGCACCTCATGAACCAACTTCCCAATGCCACTGTCTATGTGATCGACGACGACGCCGGTGTGCGCGATGCGCTGGCCTGGCTGCTGCGCTCGCGGCGCCTGCTCAGTGAGCTGTTCGACTCGGGCGAGTCCTTCGAGGCCTACATCAGCCGACCCGCCTTCGAAGTGCGCGAGCCTTCCTGCGCCCTGCTCGACGTGCGCATGGGTGCGCTCAGTGGCCTGGCCCTGTTCGACCGTATCGTCAAACGGGGTCTGTTGCCGGTGATGCCGGTGATCTTTCTGACCGGCCACGCCGATGTACCGACTGCGGTCGATGCGGTCAAGAGCGGTGCATTTGATTTTTGTGAAAAACCGTTTTCCGACAACGCCTTGGTCGACCGCGTCGAGCAAGCGGTGGCGCGCTCGGCGGCGGCTCTGAACGAGCAGCGGCAGGGCCGGGAGCTGCAACGGCGCCTGGCGGGTCTGACCGAGCGCGAACACGAGGTGATGCAGCGGGTGGTCGAGGGTTTGTCCAACAAACAGGTGGCCGACGGGCTGAGCATCAGCGTGCGCACGGTCGAAGTCCACCGCGCTCGGGTGTTTGAAAAGATGGCCGTCAAATCCGCCGTCGAGCTGGTCAACCTGCTGCGCGGCCTGGACAAGAGCTGACAAAGTGCCCCAAGCCGGCAGACTCAGGTTTCGGGCGGATCCTTGGGCGGCGGCTCGCCTTTGGGCCGACCGGAAAACATGGTCCACCAGACGATGAACACCAGCAGCGCCAGGGCCAACAGGGCTTCAAGCAGTAACAGGGCCATGCTTCGTTTCAGTCACATCATGAAATTGCTCCTCATTATCCCTAGCGCGCTGGCGCTGCTGTCCTGCGGCCATGTACAGGTGCCTGCGCCGCCGCTGCCGCAAGGGCCGGTCAGCACCAGCCAGGGCGCGCCCACGCCCACGCCCACGCCCACGCCCACGCCCACGCCCACGCCCACGCCCACGCCGATGCCGATGCCGATGCCGATGCCGATGCCGATGCCGATGCCAATGCCGATGCCGATGCCGCAGGCAACGCCCGCGCCCCT
>CANHGF010000124.1 GCA_947460065.1 Comamonadaceae bacterium | reverse complement strand
TCCACTGGCGCGGATCGCGCAGGGTCAGGGTTTTCGGGTCGGGCGGTGCCAACTGGGCGGCTGCGCCGGCCACCTTGCCGTAGGTCGTCTTGCGGTTTGTTGCGGCATGGGTGATCACGCCCTTGCTCACGCTGACTTCGCTCACTGCCACGCCCCATTGATTGGCAGCGGCCTGCAGCAGCACGGTGCGCGCGGCCGCGCCGCCCAGGCGCATGTAGTCCTGCGAGCCGCGCACGCCGCGGCTGCCGCCGGTGGACATGTCGCGCCAGATCCGTTTGCGCGCCAGATTCTGGCCGGGCGAGACCATCTGCACCTTCACTTTGGCCCAGTCGCACTCCAGCTCCTCAGCGACCAATTGGGCCAGCCCGGTGTGGGTGCCTTGGCCCATTTCTGCGCGGGCGACCCGAATGATGCAGGTCTCGTCGGCTTGCACCACCACCCAGGCGTTGACCTCGGGCACTCCAGCTCCCGGAGTCTGTGCGGCAGCCGGCCAATGGAAACCGAGCGACAGGCCCGCGCCAGCGGCGGCGCTGCTGAGCACGAAGGCCCGGCGTGACAAACCGCTTTGGTTATTGCGTGTCATGGCAGTCTCCTCAGGCTTGTTGGGTGGATTGGGGGAGCACTTCGCCGGCGTCGCTGACCATATGGATCACCGAGCCCACGCCCTTGCCGGTCTTGGCCGCCAGATGGATGGCCGCGCGGATGCGCTGGTAGGTGCCGCAGCGGCAGATGTTGGTCATGGCCTCGTCGATATCGGCATCGGTGGGCTTGGGCTTTTTGCGCAGCAGGGCCGCCGCAGCCAGCACCTGGCCCGACTGGCAGTAGCCGCACTGCGGCACGTCCAGGGCCTTCCAGGCCATCTGAACCGGATGGGTGCCGTCTTTGGACAGGCCCTCGATGGTCAACACCTTGCTGCCCACCGCCGCCGAGACCGGGTAGGAGCACGAGCGTACCGGCTCGCCATTGATGTGTACCGTGCAGGCCCCGCACTGGGCAATGCCACAGCCGAACTTGGTGCCGGTCATGCCCAGCTGGTCGCGCAGGACCCACAGCAGGGGCATTTCGGGTTCGACATCGACCTGCTGACTTTTGCCATTGACATTCAACTTCAACATGCGAGGGTTCCTCTTGAGGATGACAAGCGAACAAGCTTAGGAGGCTTGGTGTTTGCGGTCAATCAAGGGTATTCCCCGGCGCGGGTTTGGCGTCTGAGCCGATCTGCCGTTCGGCGTGTGATCCATCGCCGCTTCGCCGCGAGGGCGCGGCTCCCACACCCATTCCCACGGCCTGGGACGAGTCGGTGGGTGGGAGCGCCGCCTCGGCGCGATGGGGCCGCCGGACCGCCCTCAGCGCTTGAGATCGCGCGCGCAGCGAAAGCCGATGTAGATCACCGCGGTATCGGCGGGCTTGCTCTGCACATGCCCGTCTTGCATGGGACCGGCGCCGTACCACCAGGAGCCACCGCGGGTGCGCTGCTCGTTGCCCGACCCGCTGTTCACCCACTCCCACAGATTGCCGCCCATTTCAAACAGGCCGTTGACGCCTGGCGCCGTGCTTCCAGCCAAAGCATGGCCACGGCCGCGCGAGGTAATCGCGTGCGAGACCGGGTTGACTGGGCCGCAGTCGCCCAGGCAGTTGGCCCCGCGCGGGCTGTCGCCGGTGGGGTAAGAGTAGGTCTTGCCCCGCACAAAACCGGCTGGCGGCTGGCTGCGCCGCTCGGTGTAGGCCGCTTCGCCCCATTCGGCATCGCTGGGCAGGCGCTTGCCTGCCCAGCGGCAAAACGCCTGTGCCTCGCCATGGCTCACATGCGCCGCCGGCTCGTCCTCGGCCCCTGGCTTGCCATAGGGAGAATGCCATAGCCAGCCGCGCCGCTGCTCCCAGCCCGCCTCAAAGGTGCTGCCCCCACCGACCCGCTCGGCCTGCGTCACCGTGCCGGTGGCCTGCACAAAGCGCCGGAACTGCCCGATGGTGACCTCGGTGCGGTCGATCTCGAAATGGCTGATCGGCTGCATCTCAGCGGCATGGGACGGGGGCGCGGCCAGGCACAGCGCGAGGGCGGCGGCCAGTGGGAGGTGGGCGAGAGGGCGGTGTGTCATGGCGTATGTCTTGGTAGACCTGAATTTTTACGCTGGGCGTCATACGATGGCCGCCGCTCTCGCTCTTGCCCCGCTTTGCTGAAGGGGAACGCCAGCCCTGTGTTTCGGGTCTGGGGCAGCGCCGGCCGCGGGCGACAATCCCTAAAAAAACCACAGCGGAGATGCCATGCTCGAATTCACCCAAACCGTTCTCTACACCGACACCGACGGCCGCGCCCGCTTTGGCGAGCGTGTTCTCGCCCTGAGTGAGGGCACGCCGGCCTCGCGCTTGTCGCCCGTGACGCCCTCGGCCGGCTACCAACTGCGCCACAGCCCGGTTGGCTTTCGCAGCCAGTTTCACTGCACCGAAAAGCCGCAATGGGTGTTCATTCTGGGCGGGCAGATGGAAATCGGCCTGCAAGGCGGGCACAGCCGCACCTTCAAGCCGGGCGAGCATTTCTATTCGGCCGACGTGCTGCCAGCGGGCGCCACCTTTGACCCCGCCGTGCACGGTCACTGGAGCCGGCAGGTGGGCGATGAGCCGCTGGTGACCCTGTTCGTCAAGGATGTTTGAGCCTGGCGCCGGTCCTGGCTGATCTCTCAGTCCACCTTGGCGCCCGAGGCCTTGACCACCGCCTCGTACTTGGACAGCTCCTGCTTCATGAAGGCACCGAACTGCTCGGGGCTGTTGCCCACCGGCTCGGCCATGAGCTGGGCAAAGCGCGCCTTGACCTCGGGCTGCTGCAGCGCGCCGGCAAAGGCCTGGTGCAACCGGGCGGAGATTTCCGGTGGCAGTTTGGCCGGGCCGACCAGGCCCCACCAGGTATCGACCTCGAAGCCCTTGAGCGTTTCGGCCACCGAAGGCACTTCGGGCATGAGGCTGCTGCGCTGCGCTGTGGTGACTGCCAGGGCCTTGAGTTTTCCGGCCTTGATGTTGCTTGAAGCGGTGGCCAGGTTGTCGAAGTTGAAATCGACCTGGCCGCTGAGCAGGGCCAGCTGGGCCGGGTTGCCGCCGTTGTAGGGAATGTGCACGATGAACAGGCCGGCCGCCTTCTTGAACATCTCGCCGGCCAGATGGCCTGCGCTGCCATTGCCGCCGCTGCCGTAGTTGAGCCGGCCCGGGTTGGCTCTGGCATAGGCGATCAGATCGCCCAGGCTGTTGATCTTGAGCCTTTGAGCGGTGTCGGCATTCATCACCAGTACATTGGGCACCCGCAGCATTTGCGTGATGGGCGTGAAGTCGCTTGCCGCGTTGTAGGGCATCTTGTTGTACAGCCAGGGGTTGATGGCATGGGTGGCCACCGCTGCAATGCCTATGGTCAAGCCGTCGGGCGCCGCCTTGGCCACCAGGTCAGCACCGATGTTGCCGCCGCCGCCAGGCTTGTTTTCAATGATGACCGTACCCAGGCTGGCTTGGACCCGCTCGGCCAAGAGCCGTGCTGTGACGTCGATTGGCCCACCCGGGGCATAGGGCACGATGATGCGCAGCGGCTTGCCCTGTGCCCAAGCTGTGAGGGTGGCGGGTGCGGCCAGGGCGGCGGCGAGCAGGCTGCGGCGCCGGGGTGCATAGGCTGGTGTCATGGTTGTCTCCTCCAGGGACTGCGGTCAGGCGCGGGCCTTGTCGGCCTCGGTGGTGAATGAGTCAGCGAAAAACTCTTCTTCGGGCAGACCGGCGCTGGCGCTGAAGTCGGCGCGGGCCGAATCAACCACGATGGGCGCACCGCAGGCGTAGACCTGGTGGCCTGAGAGGTCCGGCAGGTCTTGCAGTACGGCCCGGTGCACAAAGCCGGTGCGGCCTTGCCATTGGTCTTCAGGCAGGGCGTCGGAGACTACCGGCACATATCGCAGATGGGGCATCTCGCGGCAGCGCGCTTCGATCCAGTCGTTCATATACAGGTCGGCTGGCCGCCGGCCGCCCCAGTACAGCACAGCCGGGCGCGTGATGTTCTTGAACTGCATATGCTCGATCAGGGCCTTGATCGGCGCAAAGCCGGTGCCCGATGCCAGTAAGACCATGGGCTTGGGGCTGGTTTCGCGCAGGTAGAAGCTGCCGTAGGGGCCTTCGATGCGCAGGATGTCTTTCTCCTTCATTGTCGAAAACACCGTGTCGGTGAACTTGCCGCCAGGCATGTGGCGCAGGTGCAGCTCGATGGCCGGCGACTGGGCCTGGGTGTGCGGCGCATTGGCCATGGAGTAGCTGCGTCGGTCACCATCGCGCAGGAGGAATTCCACATACTGCCCCGCGTGGTACTTGAAGACCTCGTTGGCCGGCAGCTGCAGCCCGATGATCATCACATCGTGCGAGGCGCGCTTGAGGCCATTGACCCGCGCCGGCATCTTGCGCACCGCAAAAGCGCCTTCCTCGCCGACCTGGCGCGACTCGATCACCAAGTCGCTGTGCGGCACCGCGCAGCAGGCCAGCATCAAACCCTGGGCTTCTTCCTGCTCAGACAGCGCCTTGGACTGGTGCGGCCCATGGCTCACCTGGCCCTCGAGCTTTTTGCACTTGCAGGAGCCGCAGGCGCCGTCCTTGCAGCCGTAGGGCAGGCCTATGCCCTGACGGATGGCGGCGGCAAGCACGGTCTCGCCATCCTGGGTGCTGAATGTGCGTCCACTGGGCTCGACCTTCACGTTAAAACTCATCTTGGTATCCTTGGGCTTTTGCTTCAACACAAATGGCCTTGCGTCCAAAGCGCCGGCCTAACCCACGATTTTGCCCTCCTTTGCCGCTAGCCCCGTCAACCTCCATGCAGCTCGCCCCGGCGCGCTGCCAGCGCGCTTTCGCCGTCAGCGGGTGTTGATCGTCGGCTGCGGCGATGTCGGCCAGCGGGTGGCCCAGCTCTTGCCCAAGCGCCTGCAGGTCCTGGCCCTGACCTCCTCGCCCGAGCGCCTGCCCGCGCTGCGCCGCCTGGGCCTCACGCCCCTGGTGGGTAATTTGGATAAACCGAGGACCTTGAGCCGCTTAGCTGGCCTGGGCACACGGGTGCTGCACCTGGCTCCACCGCCGCAGGAGGGCCTGGCCGATTGGCGGCTCGACCCGCGAACCCGGGCGCTCATGCGCGCCCTGAGCCTGCGGCCGGCGCCGCAGGCACTGGTGTACGGCTCCACCAGCGGCGTCTACGGTGATTGCGGCGGCGCGCGCATCGACGAGACCCGGACGCTCGCCGCCCACACCCCCAGGGCCCAGCGGCGGGTGGATGCCGAAGCTCAGGTCCGGTTTTACGGTCGCCACGCAGGCGTGCCGGCCCATATTTTGCGCATTCCTGGCATCTATGCGCCCAACCGGGAAGGCGGCACGCCCAGGGGCCGGCTGCTCAAAGGCACACCCGTGCTGCGCGAGCAAGACGATGTCTACACCAACCACATTCACGCTGACGATCTGGCGCGGGCCTGCATTGCCGCTCTTTGGCGTGGCCGGCCGCAGCGGGTGACGAATGTCTGCGACCAGACCGAATTGAAGATGGGCGACTACTTTGATCTGGCGGCCGACCTGTATGGCCTGCCACGCCCGCAGCGCATCGCGCGCGAAGGCGCCTCTGAGCAGCTGCCGCTGATGGTGCTGAGCTTTATGAGCGAGTCGCGCCGGCTGGATAACCGGCGCTTGCTGCAGGAGCTGCGGCTACGTCTGCACTACCCGACGGTGGTCGAGGGCTTGAGCCCGGCCTGAGCGGTGCTCAAGCTCAGATGCCGGTGGCCTTGCGCAAATTGGCCATGCGGTCTTGCGGCTGCACCACCACGGTGTTGACGTCGGCGCCTTGCAGCACCGTCAGCTTGACGGGCTCTTGCGGG
Organism: Comamonadaceae bacterium; assembly: GCA_947460065.1. GTDB lineage: Bacteria > Pseudomonadota > Gammaproteobacteria > Burkholderiales > Burkholderiaceae_C > Polaromonas. Next base: position 1,276 of record CANHGF010000124.1, on the reverse strand, counting down.
GTGGCTCGGTCCCAGAGTTTTTTGTAGAAAGTCTCCAGCGAGGCGACCTTGTTGCCATCGACTGCCAGCACTACATCGCCGGCTTTGAGGCCGGCTTTTTGCGCCGGGCTGTCCTCGCTGACCCGCAGCACCTGCACCCGTCCGCCGCTTTCGCCCGAGGTCAGACCTAACCAGGGCCGGATGCTCAGGCGGCTGGTGCCCGACTTCTGCATTTCACTCAGGATGGGCTTGAGCAGATCGACCGGCACGAACATATTGCCCGGCATGCGGCGGTTTTCGCCCATGGCGTCCATCACCAGCAGCGAACCTATGCCCAGCAGCTCGCCTTTTTGGTTGAACAGGGCAGCGCCGCTGTGGTTGCCGTTGCCGGCCATCACCGGCGGGCTGGTGAACAAGGCGCTGTCGATGTGGTATTCCCAACTGCCTGAAAAAGCCCGCTTGCTCACCAGGCGGGTCAGACTGACGTCGGCCTCGACGTTGGTATCGGTCGAGCCCACGGCCGCCATCAGTGCCTCGCCGGTCTGTACGCTGGCCTGGCTGCCCAGCTCGACTGGGGCCACGCCCGCCAGCGGCAGCAGGGGGCGGATCAGGCCGAAGCCAGTGGCCAGGTCATAGCCGACGGCCACCGCCGGCAGGGTCTTGTTGTCCTGGGTGACGATTCGAATGTCCTGCGCCTCCAGCATCAGATAGCCTATGGTCAGGATCAGTCCGTCCGAACCGATGAGCACCCCCGAGCCCGCCCTTTCCTTGCCCAGGGTGGCGGTGGACCGGGCCTCGTCGGCAGCTGTCACCCGCACGCCGACAACGGCTGCACTGGCGCGACTGAGCGCGTCGGCCACTGCCGCCTGAGCCGCATCCGGGCCGGCCGGCGCCTGCGCCTGCACCGGCCCTGCATTCAGGCACACCAGCGCCGCCAGGCTGAGGAGCCAATAGCGGCGATCTTTCACAGCGAGGATGGAAGGCATGCTTGTTTCTCCAGGGCAGTGCTCTGCAGCAGCCGCCGGCCTGATGTTTGGGATGTCCAGAGAATGCGCCCGAATGTGAAACCCTGCAAGCACATCGGTCAATGGCACTGCTTTGAATTCGGCCGTTTTGCCCGCGTCCTGCGCTATCGTGTGTCCCACAAGGAAGCACGCGGGACTCTTGGAGCTCAAAACACAAAAGCCGCACCGTTTTGAATGTGTGCGGCTTTGACTGTGGTGCCCGGGGCCGGAATCGAACCGGCACGCCTTGCGGCGGGGGATTTTGAGTCCCCTGCGTCTACCAATTTCACCAC
>CANHGF010000123.1 GCA_947460065.1 Comamonadaceae bacterium | reverse complement strand
TGGAAGGCTAAGGTTCTACCATTGAACTACTCCCGCAGCTCAAGATGCCAGTCGCACGCCAAACAAAAACCGCAAACTCCATTGAAGAAAACGGCTTCTGGTGGACGGGGCTGGATTCGAACCAGCGTAGGCGTAAGCCAACAGATTTACAGTCTGCCCCCTTTAGCCACTCGGGCACCCGTCCAGCAAGCGAACCACGGATTATGCCATGCTTTTATGCCCGAGCGCTACCATGAAATCACCGGCTGGCCCTGGGCGCGCAGCCAGGCATTGGCTGCGCTGAAGTGCCCGCAGCCGACAAAAGGTCGCGGCGGGCGCGAGGCCGAAAGGGGCGAAGGATGGTTGGCGCTCAAGAGCAGATGCCGGTCCGGCAAGCCGGCCAACTGTGCCTGAGCTGTTGCTCCCCAAGCCATGAAGGCGGCCGGCTGCGGTCGCTCCATCACCGCCCTCAAGAGTAAGTTAGTTAGCACTTCCCATCCTTGGCCAGCATGACTGGCGGGCTGTCCTTGCTCCACCGTCAGTACGCTGTTGAGCAGCAAAACGCCCTGCTCGGCCCAGGGCCTGAGGCTGCTGCGCAGGCCGGGACTGACGGCCAGCCCCAGGTCTCGGGACCGTTCGCCCAAGATATTGCGCAAGCTAGGCGGCGGCGGCACGCCCTCGGGCACCGAAAAAGCCAGGCCCTGGGCCTGGCCTGGCCCGTGGTAGGGGTCCTGACCGAGTATCACCACCCGCACCTGATGCAGCGCGGTCAGATCCAACGCCCACAGGGGCTGGGCCGGGTAGATCACCGCTCCAGCACCGAGCCGGCCGGCGACGAAGCGGGCCAGGCCCTGGCCAGCGCTTGAAGTCCAAAAGGCTTCGATCAGTGGCCGCCAATCGGCAGCCACCGCCCAACTCTGGGGCGACCAGGCCCCTAGCGCTGAAGATGCGGGGCCCGCCTCCAAGCCTTCGAGCGTGGCCTGGGCGGGGTCCAAGCCCCGGGACAGCGCCGGCCGTCGCGCCATTGCCAGCTCAGGCGAAGAGTTCGGCCAACACTTGACCCGGCTCGGGGGCGCGCATGAAGGCCTCGCCAACCAGGAAGGCGTGTACGCCAGCTCGGCGCATCAATTGCACATCGGCCACGCTGCTGATGCCCGACTCGGTCACCAACAGGCGGTCAGCCGGCACCCGGGCCTTGAGGTCCAGCGTGGTTTGCAGACTGACCTCAAAGGTCTTAAGGTTGCGATTGTTAATGCCCAGCAGGGGTGTCTTGAGGGCCAGCGCGCGATCGAGCTCGGCACCGTCATGGACCTCGACCAGCACCGCCATGCTCAAGGACAGCGCCAGCGCCTCCAGATCGCGCAGCTGAGCGTCATCCAAGCAGGCGGCAATCAGCAAGATGCAGTCAGCCCCGGCCGCGCGCGATTCATAGATTTGATAGGCGTCGACCATGAAGTCTTTGCGCAAGACCGGCAAGTCGCAGGAGGCGCGAGCCTGCTTGAGGTCATCGATGCCGCCCTGGAAGAACTGTCTGTCGGTCAGCACCGACAGACAGGCCGCACCATGCTCGGCATAGCTTTGTGCGATATCGGCAGGCACAAAGTCAGGCCGCAGCACGCCCTTTGAAGGGCTGGCCTTTTTGACCTCGGCAATCACCGCAGGCAGACCAGCAGCCACTTTGGCGCGCATGGCGCCCAGAAAGTCACGACTGAGCACGCGCGACTCTGCGTCGGCTCGCACCACGGCGAGCGACTTGCGCTTGAGTGCAGAGTGCACCTCCTGGCGCTTGACCTCGACAATTTTCTCAAGAATATCTGCCACGTTGTTGGTCTCCTTGGGGCCTCAGGCCGCTTTCAGGCGCGCGGTCGCGGCCACCAGTTCGTCGAGCTTGCGCCGGGCAGCGCCGGAGGCTATCGCAGCGCGGGCCATGTGTACTCCCGCTTGTATGCTGTCGGCCAGGTTGGCCGCATACAGGCCGGCGCCCGCATTGAGCGCAACGATGTCGCTGGCCGGCCCCGGTATGCCGTTGAGTACATCCATCAGCATCTGGCGCGATTGCTCGGGCGCGTCGACCCGCAAGGCCCGGTTGCCGGCCATGGGCATGCCAAAGTCCTCAGGGTGAATCTCATACTCGGTGATCCGGCCGTTCTTGAGTTCACCGACCAGGGTGCCGGCACCCAGGCTGATCTCGTCCAAACCATCCTTGCCGTAGACCACCAGGGCGTGCTCAGCGCCCAGGCGCTCAAGCGCCCGCACCTGTATGCCCACCAGGTCCGAGTGGAAGACGCCCATCAGGATATTGGGCGCACTGGCCGGATTGGTCAGCGGGCCCAGGATGTTGAAAATGGTACGTACGCCCAGCTCCTTGCGAACGGGCGCGACGTTTTTCATCGCCGGATGGTGATTGGGCGCAAACATGAAGCCCACGCCCACCTCCTCGATGCAGCGGGCAATCGCCTCGGGCGTCAGGTGGATATTGACACCGACAGCCTCCAGCACATCGGCGCTGCCCGACTTGCTGCTGACGCTGCGCCCACCGTGCTTGCTGACCTTGCCGCCGGCCGCAGCCACCACAAACATCGAGCAAGTGGAGATATTGAAAGTGTGGGAGCCGTCACCGCCGGTACCGACGATGTCCACCAGATGGCGGGTGTCGCTGACGCGCACGGGGGTGGCAAATTCACGCATGACCTGCGCTGCAGCGGTGATCTCGCCTATGGTTTCCTTCTTGACCCTCAGACCGGTAATGAAGGCTGCCGTCATGAGTGGCGACATCTCGCCACTCATGATCAGCCGCATGATGTGCAGCATCTCGTCATGGAAGATCTCCCTATGCTCGATGGTGCGCTGCAGCGCTTCCTGCGGTGTGATTTGAATGCGATGGGTCATGGATTTCTCCGAATGGCGATGATTGTCGGTGATGTGCGGCGCAGGCCGGGCACGCTGAACTTCGCACAAGCCAGGCCGCTGAAAGCGCCGAACTCTCAGGCTTGGCGCAGGAAATTTTTGAGCATGGCGTGACCATGCTCGGTCAGAATGGATTCGGGGTGGAACTGCACGCCCTCAATCGGCAGGCTCTCGTGTCTGAGGCCCATGATCTCGCCGTCTTCGCTGCGCGCGGTCACCCGCAGGCAGGGTGGGCAGCTGGACGATTCGACGGCCAGCGAGTGGTAGCGGTTGACCGTGAACTGCTCGGGCAGCCCGGCAAACACACCCTCGCGCGTGGTGGCAATTAGGCTGGTCTTGCCGTGCATCAACTGCTGCGCGCGCACGATGCGCCCGCCAAAGGCCGCGCCTATCGACTGGTGGCCCAGGCACACGCCCAAAATGGGTCGCTGGCCGGCAAAGTGGCGTATCGCCTCCACCGAGATGCCGGCTTCGGCCGGCGAGCAAGGACCCGGCGAGATCACCAGACGATCAAAATCAATGGCGCCCAAATCGGGCACGCTGAGCTCATCATTGCGCACCACCTGCACCTGCGCACCAAGCTCACCGAAGTACTGGACGATGTTGTAGGTAAAGCTGTCGTAGTTGTCGATCATCAACACGCGCAGCGGGTTCTGGGTCGCACTCATTGCAGACCCTCCTCAACCAATTCGCTGGCGCGCAGCAGGGCCCGGGCCTTGGCCTCGGTCTCCTTCCACTCCAGTTCAGGCACCGAGTCGGCCACCACGCCTGCGGCTGCCTGCACGTACAGAGTCTGGTTCTTGATGATGCCGGTGCGAATCGCAATGGCCACATCCATGTCACCGGCATAGCTCAAATAGCCGCAGGCACCGCCGTACAAGCCCCGCTTGCTCGGCTCAAGCTGGTCGATGAGCTCCATCGCATGCACCTTGGGCGCACCGGAGAGTGTGCCGGCGGGAAACGTGGCCTTGAGCACATCCATATTGCTCATGCCCTCCAGCAAGATGCCCTCGACGTTGCTGACGATGTGCATCACATGGCTGTAGCGCTCGACCGCAAAAGCCTCGGTGACCTTGACAGAGCCGACCCGGGCCACCCGGCCAATGTCGTTGCGGGCCAGATCGATCAGCATCACATGCTCGGCCCGCTCTTTGGGATCGGCCAGCAACTCCTGCTCAGCCGCCTTGTCTTTCTCAGGCGTGGCGCCGCGCGGGCGGGTGCCAGCCAACGGGCGGATGGTGATTTTGGTTCCGTCCTCGGTGGCCTCCTGGCGCACGAGAATCTCTGGGCTGGCGCCCACCACATGGAAATCTCCGAAGTGGTAGTAATACATATAGGGACTCGGATTGAGCGAACGCAGCGCGCGGTAGAGCGACAGCGGCGACTCGGTATAGCGCTTGCTGATGCGCTGACCCACCTGCACCTGCATGAAGTCACCGGCAGCAATCAATTCCTTGGCCCGATCGACGGCAGCCAGGTAAGCTTCTTTAGGAAATTCGCGCTGGGCCGGGTGACTTTGGCTGACGCCAACCTGGGGCGCGCTCACCGAATACTGCAGTTGCTGCTTGAGGGCACGCAGACGTTTTTTGGCGTTGGCAAACGCTTCAGGCTGGGCCGGGTCGGCATAGACGATCAGATACAGCTTGCCCGAGAGGTTGTCGATGACGGCCAGCTCCTCGCACTGCAGCAGCACAATGTCGGGGCAGCCCAGGGTATCAGGGGGGCATGAGGCCTGCAGCTTCTTCTCAATGTAGCGCACCGCGTCATAGCCAAAGTAGCCGGCCAGGCCGCCGCAAAATCGGGGCAGACCCGGCCGCAGCGCCACTTTGAAGCGCTTTTGATAGGCCGCAATGAAATCGAGCGGGTTGTCGGCAGAGGTCTCGACCACTTGGCCGTCGGTCACCACCTCGGTGCGCTGATCAGGACCAAAGCCACTTGAACGGATCAGGGTGCGCGCCGGCAAGCCGATGAAGCTGTAGCGCCCAAAGCGTTCGCCGCCGACCACCGACTCCAGCAGAAAACTATGGCGACCGCCGTCCTGGCTGTAGGCCAGTTTCAGGTACAGGGACAAAGGCGTCTCCAGGTCGGCGAAGGCCTCCATCAACAAAGGAATGCGGTTGTAGCCCTGCTGCACAAGGCTCTTGAATTCAAGTTCGGACATCATGGCGCTGTTCTTTCTGTGGCAAGACTAGGCTTGCCAGCGGGGCCCAGGGTCGGGCGAAAGATGCCGCATGCACGGCATCAGGGCACAGCGCCAACCGAAGAAAGAGATCGCCTCAAGGCGGGGCCGATCAGGGCCCGAGGAATGCTTCAGCCGCGCTGGGTCAGGCAGCGACGCCAGGGCCAAGCTCCCCGGTCTCCCGACCCCGTCAACATGATGCGGTGAATGAACATGCTCTCAGTGTAGCAAAGCCGTAGGCGAAACCGGCAGGCCCGCCTGCGGCCAGCACTCAGCCGACCTCGGCCAGGTTGTGCTGGCTGTGCTCGTCCTGCTCGGGCAGGCCGGACTCGGACGAGCGACTGCTCAGGGCCTCCAGGCGATAGCCCAGGCTGTAGACCGAGCTGAGCCGGTAGCCATTCTTGGGCCGCAGGTCGAGCTTGACGCGCAGGCGCGAGATATGGGTGTCGAGCGTGCGCGAGACCACATCGACCTGACCGCCCCAGACGCTCTCCTGCAGGTATTTGCGCGAGAGCAGTTCGCCCAAGCGCGAGAACAAGAGGTAAGCCAGTTCATATTCGCGGTGCTTGAGCTCGACCGGCTCGCCCTTGATAGTCAAGGTCTTGGACTTCTGGTCGAACACAAAGTCGCCCGATACCAGCACCTCGCCGCTTTGCTCAGGGTAGGCCCGGCGCAGCAGCGCATGCAGGCGCGCCAGCAACTCTGGCACCCGCACTGGCTTGCACATGTAGTCGTCGGCGCCAGCCTTGAGCGCCTCGACAAGGTCGCCCTCGTCCACATGGCTGGTCACGAACAGCACCGGCACCTTGGCTTTCAGGTTGGCGCGCACCCAGCGCACCACCTCCAGCCCGGACATGTCAGGAATGTTCCAGTCCAGGATGAGCAGGTCAAAATTTTCGCGGCGCAATTGGCGCAGCAAAGCTTCAGAGGTGGCAAAAGGGTGGCTGACGTGCCCAAGGGCCAGCAAGAAGGAATTCATCCAATCGCGCTGGCTGTCGTCGTCTTCCAATATGGCAATACGCATGTTCGGACTCCGTAAATGGCAGAAATACTGCCTGGAGCCGGATCTTAAATTTCCCGAGTCACTTTGTTAACTTATTACCTGCAATTCTTGGTAAAAAATGGCTTTGTTTTTCAATATTTAACAAATAGCTCCGACAGGCACCTGGACGGGCAAGAACTACGCACCCGCAGCTAATTGCACCCGCATGCTGTCAATGACCGCCTTGTAATCGGGCCGCCCGAATATCGCGCTGCCGGCCACAAAGGTGTCTGCGCCTGCTGCGGCCACGCGGGCGATGTTGTCGGCCTTGATACCGCCATCGACCTCCAGCCGGATGTCCTTGCCCGAGGCCTCAATGCGCCCTCTGGCCTGCTCGATCTTGCGCAGCGCCGAGTCGATGAAGCTTTGCCCGCCAAAGCCGGGGTTGACGCTCATGATGAGGATGAGGTCGATGTCCTCGATCAGCCAATCGAGCACATCGAGCGGCTGACCCGGATTGAAGCTCAGCCCCACCTGACAGCCGGCTGCCTTGATGGCCTGAACGCTGCGGTGCACGTGAGCGGATGCGTCGGGGTGAAAGCTGATCAGATCGGCACCGGCCTGCGCAAAAGCTGCAGCCAGCGCATCGACCGGCTGCACCATCAGATGCACGTCAATCGGCACCGCCTGGCCACCGGGCGTCAGCGCATGCGGCTTGAGCGCGCTGCAAATCATCGGGCCGAAGGTCAGGTTGGGCACGTAATGGTTGTCCATCACGTCAAAGTGAATCCAGTCGGCACCGGCGGCGATGACCTCGCGCACCTCCTGACCCAAACGGGCGAAGTCGGCCGAAAGAATGGAAGGGGCGATGCGATAGGTCATGGTCGGATCCACCAAGCGATGTGGGGCCCCGATTGTGCAGCAGCGCCGGCCGTGCAAGGCCCCCGACGCACAACGCGCCACGCTTGTGGCTAATATGTGAACCATGAGCCGTTATCAAATCGCCTGTACCGTGGAGCCGCAGTTCCTCCCCGATCAATCCGCGCCCCATGAGGGCATCTACAGCTTTGCCTATACGGTGACGGTCACCAACACTGGTGAGGCGGCGGCGCAACTGATTTCGCGGCACTGGATCATTT